>SKFV01000377.1 GCA_007117785.1 Pseudomonas sp. | reverse complement strand
TGCGGTGTCGTCAATGCTGTCCAGCAGCGGGGTGCTGGGCCGGGTGCGCGGAATATCGTGAAAAGTCGTGGGCATCAAACAGGGCCTTGGGTGCCGGGTGGCGGGGCAGAATTAAAACGTCAGTTTAACTGATTGGCTGGCATTGCCCAACACTGTGACAGCATGGCATGAAGTATCAGGCAGGGCCTGACAGATCTGTATCAATGGTTATCCGGGTACAGCGCCTACAGTGGCTAGGCTGATAGTGAGGCCTTGAGCGGGATTACAGCGGCCTCTAGGCCAGATGGCATAGTAAGCCAGGTCTGTTAACTTGCGGCAGTTGCCGGAAATTCAAGATGAAAGCAGGTAAGCCCGTCGGCCGAGGTGCACCAGATACTGCCATTGTGCGCTTTGACAATGGCTGCGGTGATGGCCAGGCCAAGCCCTGCGTTGTTCGGGGTGCCTTCATGGCGGGCAGTATCTGCCCGGTAGAAGCGATCAAACAGCCTGCTCAGGTGTTCAGGTGCAATGGTTTCGCCAGGGTTGGCAAATGTCAGTTGCACGCCCGCCGGGGTGTCGTTCAGGGTGATTCGAATGGTTTTCCCTGTCGGGGTGTAACGCAGGGCATTGGACAGCAGGTTGCTGATCACGCGGGCAATCAACAGGGGATCGCCGAGGATCTTGCCGCTGCCGGTCAGCGCGATATCAATCGCCTTGTCCTCAGCTAGGATCTGATAATAGTCGAGTTGTTTGGCAATCAGGCTGTGCAATGCCAGTGTTTGCGGGCGGACCGGGGTCAGGCCGTTATCGGATTTGGCCAGAAACAGCATGTCGTCAATCATGCGTGACAGGTGTTTCAATTCTTCCAGGTTGGAATGCAGGTTGTTGGCATAGGTCGCCATGTCGCGTTCACGGGTGAGCACGACTTCGGTCTGGGTCATCATATTGCTGACCGGGGTGCGCATTTCATGGGCGATGTCGGCGGAAAAGTTCGACATGCGCGCAAAGGCATCCTCGAGACGCGCCAGCATGGCATTGAAGGAATTGACCATGGGCACCAGTTCACCAGGCACGCCGCTGACATCAATGCGCTCGCTCAGTGAGCGCGCCGACATCGAGGCAACCCGGCGGGTAATCCTGCGCAAGGGTTGCAGGCCGCTGCGGGCAACCAGCCAGCCAAGGGCTGCACTGCCCACGGCACACAGCAACAATCCGGCCCATAGCCAGTGCAGCAGGGAGCGAAAGAACAGAGTGTGGGTGGTAATGTCCAGCGCCAATACCACGGTCAGGGTTTCATCGGCGACCACGGCACGGGTCATGGCGCCCCGGTAGTAGGTGTTGCCTTCCTGCCAGGTCCAGTGGTGTTCCGGGTCTGCTGGCGGATAGCTGGGTGGCAGCTCAGCCCCCTGCGGTTCGGCAAAGAGTACCCGGTCATCGGCACCCAGTATCACGGCCCGCAGGGTTTCATGGGCGCCGAGCATGGCATGTAATTGCGGTTGCAGGTTGTCCAGCTCGGCAGAGCCGGGATAGTACTCGAGCAAGCTGTGAATCGAGTGGATCTTCTCCTGCAAGGTGTGCTGGTCGAGCTCCTCGAAGTGGTATTGGCTGAGCAGGTAAAAGCCGGTTGCGGTCAGGGAAATCACCGTCGTGGCCGCCAGCATGAAGGCCAGGCCGATGCGCAGGGTCAATGACATCCGTGACATCAGTCTGCGCATGGGTCATCCAGCATATAGCCCATGCCGCGTGCGGTCTGGATCAGCTTGACCTCGAAGTCGTCATCCACCTTGGCCCGTAGGCGCCTTATGGCAACTTCAATCACATTGGTGTCGCTGTCGAAATTCATATCCCAGACCTGGGAAGCGATCAGGGATTTGGAGAGGATTTCACCCGGCCGGCGGAGGAACAGTTCCAACAGAGCAAATTCCTTGGCCGTCAGGTCAATCCGCTTGCCGGCGCGACTGGCACGGCGCTTCAGCAGATCAATTTCCAGATCGGCAATCTGCAAGCTGGTTTGCACCGGTACGGCATTGCCACGGCGTAGCAGGCTGCGCACGCGGGCAAGCAACTCGGAAAAGGCAAACGGCTTTACCAGATAATCATCGGCGCCCAGCTCCAGACCCTTGACCCGGTCGGCCACACTGTCGCGGGCAGTGAGGAACAGCACAGGTACCGATTGACCGGCAGCGCGCAGGGCGGCCAGCACGTCCCAGCCGTCCAGGCCGGGCAGCATGACGTCGAGAATCAGCAAGTCGTAGTTTGCGGTCAAGGCGCTATGTAGCGCATCCGTGCCATTGGTGGCCAGGTCGGTATTAAATCCGGCCTCGACCAGGCCTTGCTGCAGGTAGGCCCCGGTTTTGGCTTCGTCTTCGACGACCAGAATCTTCATCCATCAACCCTCAGCGCAATGGTCGAGCTTGGTTCGGCCGTCAGTCTACGCCTGAATCGATGGACTGATACCAGCTCAGGGCCAAGCTTACAAAAATGTAATGCATGCTTCAGCAAGGTGACAGCCAGATAAGCGGATCATGCCTGCTATTGCTACCACATCCATGTGATTTCACCGAGGCAGCTGGCATGCAAGCAGCAATCCGAAACGTATGGTCTTTCATTGTGCTGATGAGCATGGTGCCGGCGGTTGTCGTCGCCGCCGACCCCGCAGATGCTGCAGTGCCTGTGGCAGATCAAGAGTACCACTCTCCGCTGGCCAATTATCAGCGCTGGGAATACCAGGCACCCGGTGACTGGCGCGCTGCGAATGACCGGGTCGCCGAGATTGGCGGCTGGCAAGCCTATGCCGCTGAAGTCTGGGAAGCCTCGCAACAGGCGGATGCCGCTGACGACGAGCCGGACACGGCTGATCATCATGGCCATCATCACTAAGGAGCGTTAAGCATGCAGGTATCAGGGATGCGGCGAATGCTGGTGCTGGGCTGTCTGCCCGTGGTGTTGGCCGGCTGTGCCAGCCTGGCGCCGGAGCAGTCGCTGGAACGGGTATCCGAGGCCAGCATAGCGCTGACGGATGGTCACAGCCTGACACTGGCCGACAGTGGCTCTGCCGCAGCGGCCAGGGAGCATATCAACTCATTGCTGGCTGAGCCGCTGGCGCTGGAAACCGCGGTTGAAATTGCCTTGCTGAACAACCCCGGGTTGCAGGCGAACCTGTTTGATCTGGGCATTGCCGACGCCGAGCGGGTGCAGGCCAGCCGCTTGCCCAATCCGGGCTTTTCCATCGGCCGCTACACCCAGGGTAACGAAGTGGAATGGGAGCGTGGGCTGCATCTGAATCTGGCACGCCTGATCAGTCTGCCGATGACGCAACGTATCGCTGCCGGGCATTCAGAGCAGGTGGAGCGTGAGGTCAGCCTGGCGGTTATGCGCCTGGCAACAGAAGCCCGCATCGCCTGGTACCGCGCAGTCGCTGCCGAACAGAGCCTGGCCTACAGCAAGCAGGTGATGCAGGCAGCGGATGCCGCTGCGGAACTGGCGCGGCGCATGGCCGCTGTCGGTAATTTCAATGCCTTGCAGCAAGCGCATCAACAGACGTTCTATGCCGACGCGGCACTGAGCCTGCTACAGGCCGAACGCGAGCGCACGGCCAGTCGTGAAGCACTCATCAGGACTTTGGGATTGTGGGGTGATCAGCTTGAGTTTGCCCTGCCCGACCGCTTGCCCGACTTGCCAGAGGAAGCGTTGGCTCAACCGGATATCGAGCGTAAAGCCATGGCCAGCCGGCTGGATGTGCAGGCGGCGCAGCTGAATACCACGCGGATGGCTGACTCGTTAAGCCTGGGTCGGGCAACCCGCTTTATCAATGTGCTGGAGCTGGGGCTGGAACACAGCAGCTCGAACGAGGACCCGGTCAAACGTGGTGTTGAAATCAGCGTTGAGCTGCCCTTGTTCGATTGGAGCGGTTCTCGCATGGCGCGCAATGAAGCGGTCTACATGCAGTCGGTACAACGGACGGCAGAGGTTGCGATCAATGCCCGCTCACAGGTGCGGGAAAGTTATCAGGTGTATCGCAGCAGCTGGGATGTAGCGGCCCACTACCGGGATGAGATTGTGCCTCTGCGCAAGCGTATCAGCGAAGAGCAGTTACTGCGTTACAACGCCATGTTTGTCAGCGTGTTTGACCTGTTGGCCGATGCGCGCGAGCAGATCACCACGGTTAACAGTTACGTACAGGCCCAGCGTGACTTCTGGGTGGCGCAGGCAGAGCTCGATCTGGTGCGCTATGGGCCGGTCAGCCCCAGTCAGATGGCCGTGGCGGCAGCCCCCGCCAGTACTCGAGCAAAAGGACACTAAGCATGGTTTCACGTCGTGATTTTTTTCTCGGTGCTGGCGCGATTACTGCGGCTGTCGCCACCTCCCAGGTGAGCCGGGTGGCTATGGCCGGTTTGCCCGACGCTGTCATACAGGACCGCCCCGATACCATGCCGCCGCTGGAGCCGAGTACTGGGCGCCCTTATCGTCCGGTGGTGACGCTGAATGGCTGGACCTTGCCCTGGCGCATGAACCAGGGGGTGAAAGAGTTCCATCTGGTGGCCGAGCCCGTGGTGCGTGATATGGGTGCCGGGTTTACCGCACACCTGTGGGGGTACAACGGCCAATCGCCGGGGCCGACCATTGAAGTGGTCGAGGGCGACCGGGTACGCATTTTCGTCACCAACAAGTTGCCGGAAGCGACCAGTGTGCACTGGCATGGCCAGCGGCTGCCCAATGGCATGGACGGGGTGGCCGGGTTGAACCAGCGCGCTATTCCGGTGGGCAAGACCTATGTCTACGAGTTTGAGGCCAAGCGCCCTGGCACCTTTATGTATCACCCGCATGCGGATGAAATGGTGCAGATGGCCATGGGCATGATGGGCTTCTGGGTTACCCATCCACGGGCGCCGCGTGAGGATATTGCCGAGGTCGATCGCGACTACTGTTTTTTGCTCAATGCCTACGAGGTCGAACCGGGCAGTCATACGCCCAAAATCATGGAAATGCTCGACTTCAATATCTGGAGCTTCAACAGCCGAATCTTCCCAGGCATTGACCCGCTGGTGGCGCGGCAGAGCGACCGTGTGCGCTTGCGTATCGGCAACCTCACCATGACCAATCACCCGATACATCTGCATGGTCACGAATTCGAGGTAACCGGTACCGACGGCGGCCCGGTACCCAAGGGAGCCCGCTGGCCCGAGGTAACCACGGATATTGCCGTCGGCCAGATGCGCCAGGTTGAGTTCATCGCTGATGAACCGGGTGACTGGGCCTTGCACTGCCACAAGAGTCACCATGTGATGAACCCGATGGGTCATGACGTGCCCACCATGATCGGGGTTGACCACAGTGAGGTGGTACAGAAGATCAGCGGCCTGATCCCCGATTATATGGTGATGGGTGAGCGGGGCATGGCCGATATGAAAGAAATGGAAATGCCCTTGCCGCTGAATACCGCGCCCATGATGACCGGTGACGGACCCTATGGGCCGATCGGTATGGGCGGCATGTTTACCATGTTGAAGGTGCGCGATAACCAGGCCCCGGGTGATTACAGTGACCCTGGCTGGTATCAGCAACCTGAGGGCACCCGCGCTTTTGAATGGACCGGCTCGACGCCTGAACCAGCACGTTTCCGTGCTGACGATGACGCCGCCGTTCCGGAAGCGGAAGTTCAGGTTCGCAAGCCAACCGGGCATGCGGGCCATTAAATTCCCGAGGAGTTACCCCATGAAGAAAGGTTTTGCACTATCACTGGTTATTGCAGCGGTTCTGACAACAGCCAGTCTGGCCGGGCATGCCCATGGGCCGGCCACTCACACAGACCATTCGGCCTATCCTCCGGAGCAACAGGACTGGGGGATTTTGGGTGACGAAGCAGCGGTGGATCGGGTGGTGGAGATTCGCATGGATGACACTATGCGCTTTTACCCTGATCATCTGGAGGTCAAAGAAGGTGAAACCCTGCGACTGGTGATTCACAACGACGGCCAGCTGTTGCATGAGTTGGTGCTGGGTACGCCCGAAGAACTGGCCGAACATGCCGAGCTGATGGCCGAATTTCCGAACATGGAACATGACGATCCATGGATGGTGCACGTTGACCCCGGTCAAACCGGTGAGTTGATCTGGACCTTCAATCGAGCCGGTCGTTTTGAGTTTGCCTGTCTGTTGCCGGGCCATTTTGAGGCAGGCATGCAGGGCACTGTGAGTATTGCAGCAAACGATGATTCCCACGCAAGTCATCACTGAGGAAAGAAACTATGAAAACCCTGAAAGTAGCGATGCTGGGCTTGAGCCTGGCACTGACGCCGGTGTTCGCTGGCGCTGAAGACAGCGAACGGAGCGAGGGTGAGGTCCGCCGTGTGGATATGGATGGTCAACGGGTCACCTTGCGTCATGGGCCCATCGATAATCTGAAAATGCCTCCCATGACCATGGTGTTCCGGGTTGATCAGCAGGACCAACTGGAGCCATTGGCCCCGGGCGACCAGGTGACCTTCCGCGCTGAAGAGCGTGATGGCAGCTATATCGTGTTTGACCTGCAGAAGGCCGAATAAGACAGGGCAGGGTTTGCCTTGTCACGACCCTGTTTGAGAGCGCTTAAAACTGGCGCTGCACGATATAGTCAGCAAGCTGGCGCAGAGAGCTTGCTTGTGTGCCAAAGCTGTTCAGGCTGTCCAGCGCCTGATCACGCAGAGCCGCCGCCTTGGCACGCGCGCCATCCAGGCCAAGCAATGCCGGGTAGGTGGGTTTGTTGCGAGCCATATCCGCGCCTTGCTGCTTGCCCAGCACGCTGGTTTCACTTTCGATATCGAGAATGTCGTCCTGTACCTGGAAGGCCAGGCCAATGCAGTCGGCGTAGGTGCTCAGCGCTGCCAGATCGCTGGTGCTGGCCTGCTCGCTGGCCAGGGCGCCTAATTGCACGCTGGCCTGGATCAGGGCGCCGGTCTTGTGCCGGTGCATATGCTCCAGCGTATCCAGGTCCAGTTGATTGCCCACCGAGGCCAGATCAATCGCCTGGCCGCCGGCCATGCCCAGAGGGCCAGCGGCGCGGGCCAGAGTCCGGGTCATCTGCAGTCGGGTTGCCGGCTGCCAGTCCCCCTGGCTGCTCAGCCAGTCAAAGGCCAAGGCCTGCAGTGCATCACCCGCCAGTATTGCGGTGGCCTCATCAAAGGCGCGGTGACAGGTCGGTTGGCCACGGCGCAGGTCGTCGTTATCCATGGCCGGTAAGTCATCGTGGATCAGTGAGTAGGCGTGAATCAGCTCAACTGCGGCGGCGGCAAAATCAGCCTGCTCGGGCCGGCCACCACAGGCTTCGCAACTGGCGTAGGCCAGTACCGGGCGTATGCGCTTGCCACCCATGGTGACGCTGTAATGCATGGCGGCATACAGGCGATTCAGGCGCGGCTCCGGGCTTTGCAGTTGCTGGTCGAGCAACTGATTGATGCGCGCCTGGCAATCCGATAAATAAAGGGCCAGATCAGTCATCGGCGGGCTCGTCAAAGGGCACGCTGGTGGTCTCGCCGTTCTGGCTCAACAGCTGTTGGACCTTCTGTTCGGCCTGGGTCAGAGCCTGCTGGCAATCGCGGGTCAGCTTGACGCCCTGCTCGAAGGCGCCGAGCGAATCTTCCAGGCTGAGCTCGCCACTTTCCAGTCGCTCGACCAGGGCCTGCAAGTCGGCCAGGGATTGCTCGAAATCGACGGCGGTTTTTTTGCGGCTCATGGGCTGTCTCGCTGGTTGACCGGGTGAGCGCTGAACATTACCCAAGGGGCGCGGAGCGGTCAATCGACATACACCTGCCAGAAGTAAAACAGGGTCAGCAACCAGCCGACCAGAATCACCAGAATGCGCAGGTTGCGGTTGCTCATGCGCCGCGCCAGCAGGCCGCCACAATAGCCGCCCAGTAGGCTGCCGGGCAGCATGCACAGTAAGGCTATCCAATGCACCGCGCCAGCCAGCATAAAGGTGAGGGCGGCGACGCTGTAAATCACCGACGACAGCAGGCTTTTGATCGCATTGATCTCCTGCATGCGCGTGCGACCACTGATGGCCAGGCTGGCGATCATCAGAATACCCATGCCGGCACCAAAAAAGCCGCCATAGACCGACACCAGCCATTGCCCCAGCCAGCCGCGACGGCTCAGGTGTTGCAAATCCGGCTGGCGCTGGCTCCAGCGTTGCAGCAGGCTGGCAATCTGGCCGCTGACAGTAAACAGCAGGGTCGCCAGCAGTAGCAGCCAGGGGATTAGCTGATAGAAGGCCTGATCACTGATCAGCAACAAGAGCACGCCGCCCAGCAAACCGCCGCTGGCAGCAGCCAGCAACAATGGGCGCAGATAGCTGCGCCAGTTCAGGCTGCGCATGTTATGTCGCAGGGCCCAGGCGGTAGACAGGCTGGCGGGCCACAGCGCCACGGCATTGGTCGCATTGGCACTGACCGGGCTGATGCCGGCCAGCAGCAGGGCGGGAAAGGACAGGAAGGTCCCGCCGCCGGCCAGGGCATTGAGCAGGCCACCGGCAAATCCGCCGAGCAGGATCAACCCCAGCTGCCAGAGTTCGAGACTCACAGGGCGCCCGATTGTTGCCACATGTCGATAATGACAATTTCTTTGCAATCAAATGACGGTTTCATTCGTTAACCCTGTAACAGGTGTATTTTTGTTGGTAAGAGTACCAGCAACATGAGCAAGGATAATCGGGTGTCCGATCATACAGAACAACTACTCCAGGCCGGTTATCGTTATGCCATGGCTTTGCGTGGGCGGCCGCAGGACGCCCATGACCTGGTGCACGAGGCCTGGTTGCGGCTGAATGCCGAGTGGTTTCCGATCATGACCAAGCCACGGCTGTTTCGCACCATTCGCAATCTGTTCATTGACCAGTACCGGCGTGAACAGCTCATGGTGCTGGACCTGTCCAGTGACGACATGGATGACTACGCGGGCCACGAAGTCAGCCTTGATCGGGATATTCAGGCCCGTGAGTTGAGTCAGTGTCTGGCCCAACTGCGTGCCCCCGAGCGAGAGGCCCTGTTTCTCAACAGCGTTGAGGGCTACACGGTCAATGAGATTGCCCGCATGACCGGTCGCCCACGGGGCACCGTATTGAGCCTGATACATCGCGCTCGTGAAAAGATGCGTCAGCTGCTGGCAGCGCCAGCGGCACACAAAGCAGTACGAGGACACACCGATGCAAGATGATCTGGATACCCAACTCAGGCGCTACTACGAGAGCCAGCGACTGTCTGCCGATGAGGTCGACCGTCTGGCCCGTGAAGGGCGCAGGCACAGCCGTTGGGCCTGGCAGGCGCCCTGGTCATGGGCATTGGCCGTCATCATGGTGGTCGCGGTTGCCGTTACGTTGGTGCTACCGCAGTCGGTGAATCACTCCGCTGTTGACATGCTCACCGCCGACATCAGTAAAAACCATCTGGCCGGCGTACCGGATGATCTGCCGGTCAGGGATATCGATAGCATGGCTGAACAACTGGCTGCGGTGGGGTTGAGTTTTGCGCTGCCGGCGTCGCGCGAGCTGCAAGGGCAGATTGTGGGTGCCCGGCTCTGTTCGCTGGCGGGCAAGCCGGCAGTGCATATCTATCTGGATGATGACGGCAAGCAAAAGTCTTTGTTTGTTTCTGCGGCCAGTGATGCCCTGCCAGATCTGACCGGTAAAGCGGGCAGGGTAGCCGAACTGGAGATTCAGACCTGGTCAGAAAACGGTCATTTCTTTGCCCTGGCGGAGAATCGTTGATGCTGGTCCGTACCGTGCTCTCTGCGGGCAACTCGCCCTGATGTTTTTCTTGCGCTGACCCCTGGCGGGTCAGCCTCACCCTTGTTTTAGCACCCCCTGTAACAGGCTGCGTCTTTTCGACTCAGTGGTTATAGCAAGTATGTTTGTGTCCAAAAAAAGGAGTACCTGATGAAAAAAGTACTGTTTACCTCGTTCGCCCTGTGCGCCGGTATTGCGCTGACCTTTGCCCAGGCAAATGCCAGCGGGCAAAGCACGGCTGACTCTGTAGCAAACCAGCAACCGGTAACCCTGACAGCTCAGCAGCCGCAAACGGCTATTAGCGGCCTTGAGCGTTTTCGCGACTTTATTCAGCGCGATCACGACAACGGCTAAACCCTTATAGCTGACTTATTAAGACCCTGTAATCCATATTTTTTACCGAGGTATCTGATGAAAACAATAAGTAAACTTGCCGTGGCCAGCGCATTGGTATTTACCAGCCTGTGGGCGCATGCACTGGAAAAGGAAAGCTTTACCGAAGCCCGTTATGACGAGCTGCGTAATGGGGGCGACGTCTTCCTGATTGATGTCTACGCCAGTTGGTGTTCAACCTGTGCGGCGCAGCAGGAAATTCTGAAAACCTACCAGGACAACAACCCGGACCAGCCTCTGACGGTATTGGAAGTGGATTTTGATGATGACAAGAAGTGGGTTCGGCATTTCCGCGCACCGCGTCAGTCAACCCTGATTCTTTACCGTGGTGATGACCAGCTATGGTTCAGCGTGGGTGAGACCCGTCACGATGTTATTGCCGATCAGCTTGATCGTGTATTGAAGGATGATGCCTAGTGGCTATGGAGCTCGCATCCATACCGCTGGCGCTGCTGGCCGGCATTGTGGGCGTATTATCGCCCTGTGTCTGGCCACTGGTGCCGGTGATCATGTCATCTGCCGCCAATAGCGGACGCTTCGGCCCGCTGTTTCTGGCTCTGGGGCTGGCCACCTCGTTCGCGGTGGCAGGTACTTTCCTCACCTTGATACTGCTGAATATTGGCCTTGATCCGGATGCGTTCCGCTATGTTGCGGCGGCCATGCTGATACTGGTGGCGATCATGCTGTTGTCGTCACTGGTCGGTGATCGGGTGAGCTTTTGGCTATCCCGCTTGACCAGTCGCTTCAACCTGCCGGCAGGCGGTCAGGATTCACCGGCCGGACAATTCGGTATTGGTGCCCTGCTGGGGCTGGTCTGGTTGCCCTGTATCGGGCCAACCCTGGGTGCTGCCATTGCCTTGGCATCCATGGGGCAGGATCTGGGGCTGGCCTTTATGGTCATGTTGGCCTTCGGTATCGGCACGGCTGCATCCTTGTTGGCTGCTGCGTGGATTTCCACCAGCGTGTTGAAAAAGATGCGCCCGGGCCTGTTGTCCAAAGGCCAGACCGGCAAGCGTTTGCTGGGCTGGTTGCTGTTGATACTGGGTCTGATTGTCATGACCGGGCTGGACAAGGTGATCGAGACCTGGGCTCTCAGGTTTCTGCCACAGTGGGTCTATGAGTTCTGACCAGAAGCGCGGGTCTGCTAACCGCAGCACGTGAGCAAAAAACCGGGCTAATGCCCGGTTTTTTGTTGGTGACTGCACAGGCTCAGGCCGGGGTTAATGCGCGCATATGCTCGGCGAGCTGGGAGGCACCCTGCCAGTCCTGTTCTGCCAGGGTTGAAATGCGTGCATGCAGCTCCCGGTGGCAGTCAGCAAAGGCTTGCCGCCGCTCGGCGGGATCTGCCACGGCCGCCGGGTCGGGAAGTCCCCAATGCAGTCGACTGGGATTGCCCGGGAACACCGGGCAGCGCTGGTCAGCATTGCCACAGACGGTCAGCACCAGATCAATCGGAGTGGCATCGGGACGACAGAACTCATCCCAGCTTTTACTCCGCCACTGCCCCTGAATGCCGATGCTGTCGAGTAACTCGGCTGCCATCGGGTTGATCTTGCCGGTAGGCTGGCTACCGGCACTGAATGCCCGCACCCGGCTGGGCAGCAGGTGATTGAGCAGGGCTTCGGCAATGACGCTGCGCGCGGAGTTGCCGGTGCACAGCACGAGCACGCTGATCGGTGATGGGTTGTTCAACAGCATGCGCCAGGAGCCTCAGAAGGTTGGGATTCGGTATAGGGCAGGGCACCGCCACAGCCAGGAAAAATCCCGTAGTGGCGGTCAAAGTTGCCGATAAACTCGAAGTGTTCGGCAAAGCGGGTGTCCTGCAGCATGCGCCAGGTGTTGCCGCAGACCGGGAAGATACGACCGGTCTCGATCAGGTGGTG
>SKFV01000309.1 GCA_007117785.1 Pseudomonas sp. | reverse complement strand
CCAAGCTGAAGCTGCGCTCAAAGATCACCAGCAGCGTACGCCGCTTTCTGGATGACAACGGCTTCCTTGATGTGGAAACCCCGATTCTGACCCGTGCCACGCCGGAAGGGGCGCGGGACTATCTGGTGCCCAGCCGTACGCACCCCGGCACTTTCTTTGCCTTGCCGCAATCGCCACAGCTGTTCAAGCAGTTGCTGATGGTGTCGGGCTTTGATCGTTACTACCAGATAGCCAAGTGTTTCCGTGATGAAGATCTGCGTGCGGACCGCCAGCCGGAATTCACCCAGATCGATATCGAAACCAGCTTTATGGATGAGCAGGACATCATGGGCCTGACCGAAGGCATGATTCGTCAGCTGTTCAAGGAAGTGCTGGATGTTGAGCTGGGCGACTTCCCGCGCATGCCCTATTCCGAAGCCATGCAGCGCTATGGTTCGGACAAGCCGGACCTGCGTATCCCGCTCGAGCTGGTAGATGTTGAAGATCAACTGACCGATGTCGAATTCAAGGTATTCAGCGGTCCGGCCAAGGATCCCAAGGGCCGCGTTGCTGCCCTGCGCGTACCCGGCGGAGCCAGCATGCCGCGCAAGCAGATCGACGACTACACCAAGTACGTCGGCATCTACGGCGCCAAGGGCCTGGCCTACATCAAAGTCAATGATCGTGCCAAGGGTCTTGAAGGCCTGCAGTCACCGATCGTCAAGTTCATCCCGGAAGACAACCTGAAGGTGATTCTCGACCGTGTTGGTGCCGAAGATGGCGACATTATTTTATTCGGTGCCGACAAGGCGCGTATCGTCAGTGAAGCCCTGGGTGCACTGCGCATCAAGCTGGGCCACGATCTTGAGCTGCTGACCAGTGCATGGGCGCCACTCTGGGTCGTCGACTTCCCGATGTTCGAGGAAGATGGCGAAGGCCGCCTGGCCGCATTGCACCATCCCTTTACCGCGCCGCAGTGCAGCCCGGAAGACCTGAAATCTGCCCCGGCGACCGCGTTGTCACGGGCCTACGATATGGTGCTCAACGGCACCGAGCTGGGTGGCGGTTCCATTCGTATCCACCGCCGCGACATGCAGCAGGCGGTGTTCGAGATTCTCGGCATTGGTGCCGAGGAACAGCAGGAGAAATTCGGCTTCCTGCTCGACGCTCTCAAGTACGGTGCACCGCCGCACGGTGGTCTGGCCTTTGGCCTGGATCGCCTGGTGATGCTGATTACCGGCGCCAGCTCGATCCGCGAAGTCATCGCTTTCCCGAAAACCCAGAGTGCTGCCTGTGTCATGACCCAGGCGCCGGGTACTGTGGATGCGAAAGCCTTGCGAGAACTGAATATCCGGTTGCGCGAACAACCTAAAGTCGAGTCTTGATCTTTCCGAATGGATTTTAGGACTCTGATTCAGTAGAGACGTCTGTTAGTGCGGTTGGTGGTGCGCTGTTCTGGACCGTTAGATGCCAAGGATGGCATCTACGAGCCTACAGGGAAGTATTCACGGCGTGTCCAGAACAGCGCATCATCAATCGAGCTGATGTGAAGCCCCGTAGATCTGTTTGTGCAAGTGGCTTTTTAATTCTGAGAGAAATGGAGTGAATTATGGCCGGTCATTCCAAATGGGCCAATATCAAGCACCGCAAGGCGGCGCAGGACGCCAAGCGTGGCAAGATCTTTACCAAGCTGATTCGCGAGCTCACCATCGCGGCCAAGCTAGGTGGACCGGAACCCGCCGATAACCCGCGTCTGCGCTCGGCAGTGGATAAAGCGCTGGGCTCGAATATGACCCGCGACACCATTGATCGCGCCATCGCCCGCGGGGCCGGCAATAATGAAGCAGACAATGTCGAGGAGCTGACCTATGAAGGCTATGGTTCTGGCGGCGTGGCTGTGTTGGTCGAGGTGATGACCCATAACCGCAACCGTACTGTCAGTGAAGTGCGCCATGCCTTCAACAAGTGTGGCGGTAATCTGGGTACCGATGGCTCCGTTGCCTATTTGTTCAACCGTCGTGGTCAGTTGAGTTTCCCTGCTGGAATAGATGAAGAGCAGGTGCTGGAGGTCGCGCTGGAAGCGGGGGCCGAGGATGTGGTCACCAACGATGACGATAGCATCGATGTGTTTACCGCCTTCGAGACCTTTGGTGCGGTCAAGGATGCGCTGGATGCCGCCGGGTTGGCTGCCGAGCATGCGGAAGTGTCGATGCTGGCAGACATTCAGGTGCCGGTGGACCTGGATACAGCGGAAAAGCTGATTCGCCTGGTCGATATGCTGGAAGATCTGGACGATGTGCAGAACGTCTATACCAATGCGGATTTTTCGGATGAGATTATTGATCAGCTCGGTTGATTGAATAGGTTCGACATAATTGATTGCAAGGGAGGCGATGGCCTCCCTTTTTGTTGTCAGCGACAGGTTGCCAGTACCGAGCTTGTGGTACGCGTCGGGCTGGGGGATGATCCTTACAGGCTGGCTGTGGTTTGGCTTACTTTTTTGTGGGACAGGATGCAAATTTCCCTATGGCTGTAATTCTTGGTGTTGATCCGGGTTCGCGCATTACCGGTTTCGGAATCGTGCGGGTGGTGTCTGGTCGCACAGAATATGTAACCTCGGGGTGCATTCGTCTGGGTGACGGGGCTTTTCCGCAGCGTTTACAGGTCATTTTCGAGCAGTTGTCGGCGCTGATCGTTGAACATAAGCCGACGCTGATGGGTATTGAACAGGTGTTTATGGCGCGCAATGCGGATTCGGCGTTGAAGCTGGGCCAGGCGCGTGGGGCGGCGATTGTGGCGGGTGTGAGTGCCGGGCTGGAGGTGCATGAGTACTCGGCGCGTCAGGTGAAGCAGGCGGTGGTGGGTACTGGTGCGGCGACCAAGGAGCAGGTGCAGCATATGGTGCAGCATTTGTTGGGGTTGTCGGGGCGGCCGCAGGCGGATGCGGCGGATGCGCTGGCCGTGGCTTTGTGTCATGCCCATGCGGAAGGGGTACATCGGCAGTTGGGTGCGGCGGCGCTCGGGTTAAGGTCGGGGCGGGTGCGGCGGCGCTAGATGTTGCCTTGTGGATTAGTTGTTTTCCGGGGTCGTGTCAGGCGCTCTTGGCTGGGGCCTACCTCAGACACGCTACGAGCCGTCCCTGGGGCTCGTCGATGTACATCCCTGTATATCGACGGTCTGAGGTAGGCCCCAGCCAAGAGCACGACTTGAGTACGTGCACTTGTCACGAAAAGCAGGTTCAGTGTGGCGCAGCCTTTGGAAACACTGATTTATTGCACAAGACAT
>SKFV01000392.1 GCA_007117785.1 Pseudomonas sp. | reverse complement strand
CATTGCGGCTGGTGATTTCACGTCATCGTCCGGATCATGAGGAGCTGCGGGCGCGACTGGATGCGGCGATTATCGAATTGCGAGAGGCCGGGGTGGATCTGGACCAGACGATGCGCTGAAGGCCCGGTCATTGCTGACCGGGCCATTCATGCTCAGTCACGCTGCAGCTGCAGGGTGCGCAGTGTGCGCTTGCGCACCTCGCCCAGCAGTTCGCCATCCTTGACCAGAGATTGTCCGTAGGACGGGATCAATTCGCGGATACGGCTTTGCCATTCGCTGCTTTGCAGGCGTTGACTGAAGCAGCGTTCCAGCACATCGACCATGGCTTGCACGGCAGTCGAGGCGCCGGGTGAGGCGCCAAGCAGTGCGGCCAGAGAGCCGTCTTTGGCGGCAACGATTTCAGTGCCGAATTCCAGCTTGCCATGGCCTTTGGCGTCTTTCTTGATGATCTGTACGCGCATTCCGGCATCCTGCAGGCGCCAGCTTTCTTCTGTCGCTTCAGGGAAATAGTTGCGCAGTGATTCCACCCGGTCCTTGTGCGACTGGAAGGACTCACCGATCAGATAGCGGGTCAGGTCCATATTGTCGCGACCTACCCCCAGCATGGGCTTGACGTTATAGCGCTTGACCGATGAGAACAGGTCAAAGAAAGAGCCTTGTTTGAGGAACTTGGTGGTAAAGCCGGCGAAAGGGCCAAACAGCAGGGCTGGTTTACCGTTGATAATACGGGTATCCAGGTGCGGCACAGACATCGGTGGAGCACCTACCGGGGCCTTGCCATAGACTTTGGAGCGGTGTTGCTTGACGATTTCTTCCTGTTGGCACACCAGCCATTGGCCGCTGACCGGAAAGCCCCCATAACCTCGGCTTTCGTCAATATTGGATTTTTGCAACAGGGGCAAAGAGCCGCCACCTGCACCGAGGAACACAAAGTCGGCTTCAAATTGCGTCTCTTTACCGCTGTTTTCGTCTTCGATGTCAACGCGCCAGAACCCCTTGCGGCTCTTGCGCAGGGTAGTTACTGAATGCTTGAGGTGAAGATCGAAATTCGGTTGTTCCTGCAACCAGGTGATCATGCTGCGGGTCAGGGAGCCGAAGTCGACATCCGAGCCATAGGCCACACGGGTCGCGGCGACGGGTTTACCGTCTTTGCGGTTTTTCATCACCAACGGCATCCAGTCAGCCAGTTGATCGGGAGACTCGCTGAACACCATATCCTTGAACAAGTGATGCTTGCTCAACAGTGCGTGGCGCTGACGCAGGAACTCGACGTCTTTGTCGCCCCATACGAAGCTTAAATGCGGTGTCGGGTTGATGAAGTTTTTCGGGCTCGGCAGGATGTTCTGCTCAACCAAGCTGGACCAGAACTGCAGGGTAACTTCAAAGGAAGCATTGATCGCCAGAGCGCGGTCGATAGTGATGCTGCCATCGTCGGCCTGTGGGGTGTAATTCAATTCGCAGTAGCCAGCATGGCCGGTACCGGCATTGTTCCAGCCGTCGGTGCTTTCATGGGCGACATGATCGAGCCGCTCGACCAGCACTATACGCATTTCCGGGTCCAGCTGCTTGAGCAGCATACCCAGAGTGGCACTCATGACACCGCCACCGACCAGCAGTACATCAACTTTTTTTGCCGTCATTTACATGTCGCCTCTTGGGGGTAAGGGTAAAAGGCATCTGAATGACTTGCCGGCAGTCTGATGGCTGACGCGCGGGGATATGATGCGGTCCCGCTCCATTTTGCCTGGTGGGCGATGTTCGAGAGTTTCTCTTGGCGGCTGGGGCAGCCAGGAGAAAGGCGCGGCCTTGCAGATCTGTGACCCTGAGTCGCATTAAAAAACTGACGCAGGTTCAATGGCATAGTTCAGATGCGAGTATCATACCGGTTTATTGATTGTCGTGACAGGCTGACTGCCGCGACATTGGTCTAGGCTTGGCAAAATTATTGGCCCGCGCAGTCAGCGAATACGCCTGAGTGCCGGGTGGTGATCAGTAGTAAGGATATAGGGGGCAGGGTATGCGTGAGTGCATCGTGGTTGGTGGCGGAATTATCGGTGGTCTCACCGCGCTTAATTTGCTGCAGCAGGGGGTATCGGTCACATTGATTGAGCGGCAGGCCTTCGGTCGCGAGTCATCCTGGGCTGGCGGCGGAATTGTTTCACCGCTTTACCCCTGGCGATATCCATCAGCGATCAGCGCCCTGGCCAACTGGTCGCAGGGGTTTTATCCGCATTTGGCGCAGCAGTTGCTGGCCCAGACGGGTATTGATCCTGAGGTCAGCGCGACGGGCCTGATGTGGCTGGATCACGCGGAAAGTGAGCAGGCACTGGCTTGGGCAGCAGATCGCCAGCAACCTTTGGCGGTATTGTCTGCCGCACAGTTGTATCAGCAGGTCCCTCGTTTGGCCCCCGGGTTTACCCAGGCGCTGTGGCAGGCTGATCTGGCCAATGTCCGTAACCCGCGTTTGCTGTCTGCGCTCAAGGCGCGCTTGCTGCAATTCGCCGACTTTACCCTGCATGAGCATTGCCCAGTGATGGGCCTGCAGCAGGCAAAGGGACGCGTAACGGGTGTGCAGTCAGTTAAAGGCGAATGGGCGGCCGATGCGGTGGTGTTGGCGGCCGGCGCCTGGAGTGGTGATTTGCTGGCGCAGATGGGCTGGGCGTTGCCGGTGCAGCCGGTAAAAGGCCAAATGCTGCTGTACAAGTCGGAGCCTGGCTGGCTGTCGAGCATGGTGCTTTATCAGGGCCGCTATGCGATTCCTCGACGCGACGGGCATATTCTGATTGGCAGCACGCTGGAATATGCCGGTTATGACAAGACCACCACCCTGGATGCGGCTAAGAGTCTAGCCGCATCAGCCGCGGAGCTACTGCCCGAGCTGGCCGGGCAGCAACCCGTGTTGCAATGGGCAGGTTTGCGTCCGGGTTCGCCGGAAGGCGTACCGGTGATTGGTCAGGTCGAGCAGCTACCGGGCCTCTGGTTGAATGTCGGACATTTTCGCAATGGCCTGGTGCTGGCGCCGGCGGCCTGCCGTTTGTTGGCTGACTTGATGCTGCAGCAGGCGCCGGTTGTTGCCCCCGAACCTTATGCGCCAGCGCGGCATTTACAACTGCTCTAGTCATCCAGCCCAAGTTTTTTCAGCCGGTAACGCAGGGAGCGGAACGTCAGCCCCAGGCGTTTGGCGGCGGCGGTCTTGTTCCAGCGGGTTTCCTCCAGTGCCTGTTCCAGTGCCTTGCGCTCGATCTCGTCCAGATAGTCTTCCAGGGAATCAATCTGATCGAT
>SKFV01000324.1 GCA_007117785.1 Pseudomonas sp. | reverse complement strand
CCTACGGCACCGAAGGCCGGCAGGCCCAGCTTGCCGTAAACCAGCACGTAATTGGCTGGAATATTCACCAGCAGGCCGATAAAACCGATCAGCATGGTGGGGCGGGTGCGTGACAGGCCGTCACTGAGCCCGCGCAGCCCTTGGTAAAGAGCTACAGCCGGGAAGCCGCAAGCGACGGCGACCAGGTAGCCTATGGTCAGGGGAATAAGCTCCGCTTCGACCTGCATCCAGTGCAGTACTGGCTCAACCAGCAGCAAACAGCCGCCACAGAACAAGCCTAGCCAAAGCCCCAGCCACAAGCCCTGCCGCACCAAGGGCCCCGTCTCGCCAAGTTGGCCGGCGCCATTGAGAGTCGCTACCTTGGAGGTAACGATCATCAGCACGCCAGTGAGAAACAGGTAGGCGGGAATCCAGAAGGCATTACCCAGCGCAACAGCCGCCAGATCCTGCGGGCTGACGCGACCGGCCATGGCGGTATCGACAAAACCGAGCAGGGTATGCGCCATCTGCGCGGCAATGATCGGCAACGCCAGCCAGATCAGCGCGCGCAGTTCTGTTACACTGCGTCGCAAGCGTGACGGGCGCTGGTCATGGTGGCTTAGGCTTGCTGGCATGGCTTCGGGGTCCGCAGAAAAGCGCTCCATCCTATCAACTTGCCCCGACTTGTCCACCGCACCATGACGCACCATTTTGCCGACCTGATTCGCCTGTTTGCCGATTGCTTCGCCGATACCTATAACACCGAGTTGGTGGCTGGCGAGGGCGAACCGGAATACCTGCCTGCGGATACCAGCTACCCGCACCATCGGATTCTGTTTGCCCACGGATTTTTCCGCAGTGCTTTGCATGAAGTGGCGCACTGGTGTGTCGCCGGGCCCGAGCGGCGTTTGTTGCCGGATTTTGGCTACTGGTATGCGCCCGATGGCCGCTCGGTGGAGCAGCAACGCGCATTTGAACAGGTCGAAATCAAGCCGCAGGCCTATGAGTGGTTATTCTGTCAGGCGACGGGGCACTCCTTCTGTGTCAGTCTGGATAACCTGAATGGTGATCCGAGCGATGCGACCCGGTTCAGGCAAGGGGTGCATGCCCAGGTGCAGTTGTTGTTTGTACAGGGTATTCCCCAGCGGCCGGCCCGTTTTATTCAGGCCTTGCTGGATTTCTATCGTCCCGGTGCACGCTTGCAGCCGGCTGACTTTTCCCTGGCGGAGTTGAAATGACCCATGCGTATTCTGGCTGACGAGAATATCCCCTTGCTGGACGAGTTCTTTGCCGAGCAGGGCGAGATTACCCGCTTACCTGGCCGAGCAATCAATGCGGCCGCGATTGCCAGCGCTGATGCCTTGCTGGTGCGCTCGGTCACACGGCTGACGGCAGATATGCTGCGCGGCTCCCCCGTACGCTTTGTCGGTACCTGCACCATTGGCACCGATCATCTGGATTTGCCCGGCCTGGCAGCTGCCGGTGTGCAGGTTGCCAGTGCACCGGGTTGCAACGCGCGCGGTGTGGTCGAATATGTGCTCAGTGTGTTGCTGACGCTGAGCGAGCGCACGGGGCTGGACTGGCGTCAGCGGGTCATCGGCATTATCGGGGTGGGCGAGGTTGGCAGTCGCCTGGCTGAAACGCTGCGCAACCTTGGCGTCACCGTGCTCTGCTGTGACCCGCCCCGGGCGGAGCAGGGTGCGGAAGGCATGCTTGATCTGGATGAGGTGCTTGCCGCGGCCGATATCATCAGCTGCCATGTGCCGCTGACTCGGCAAGGTCCGCACGCTACCGGACATTTGTTCAATCACGCCCGCCTGAAAGCTCTGCGCCCGGGCACCTGGCTGATCAACAGCAGCCGTGGTCCGGTCATCGACAACAGTGCACTGAATGCCGTACTGGCCACGCGTAATGATCTGCAGGTGGCACTGGATGTGTGGGAGCACGAGCCATCGCTGGAGCCTCAATTGGTCGCCCGCTGCGCCTTGGCAACGCCGCACATTGCCGGCTACAGCCTGGATGGCAAGCTGCGCGGGACCGCTATGATTTACCAGGCCTGGTGCGAGTTCAATGGTCAACCCGCGCAGTGCGCACTGACGGACTTTTCGCCCACGGCCGGCTGCAATTACCTGCAACTGGACCCGGATGCCCCGGCCGACTGGCAACTGCACCGCGCCTTGCGCTGGGTCTATGATGTGCGCGATGACGATGCCCGTCTGCGTGCGATGCTGGCCCAGGCGGCTGACCAGACGGCAATCCGGGCCGGCTTTGATCAGTTACGCAAGGACTACCCGCTGCGCCGCGAAACACCCTGTATTCGTGTCGGTGGAGCAGGTCGTGACAGTGCCAGGTTACTGAAAGCCGCTGGCTTTACTGTCCCGGCTAATTGATGACCCAGGCTGTCATTGCGAGGAGCATGGCGCGGCCATCTGCCGACGTGGCAATCCAGGCGTCCGTGAATACTCGCTCCATGGATCGCCACGAACTGCTCCCTGGCGATGACGGCAGGCTGGGGATCTGGTGCAGCTAAACAGCCCCTACGCTCAAGTCATCGAGTTGGCGGCAGGCCTGCTGTACCATATGTTCGGTAATCGCGACCTCGCGGCCTTCGGCATCAATCACGAAGCCACCGCAGAACTGGGCCGGATGACGGCGTATTTTGCTGACCGGAGGCTTGCGGTTGGGGGTAAGGCTGCTCAGGGGGTGGGCGTTGATATTCATGCACTTATCCTCAAATCGCTTGGCTGACATGGCGCAGCTTAGGGGACGGATGTGACCGCCAGATGACAACGACTGATAATCCAATGACCGACAAATTCCGCCTTGGGCTCTTGATCAATCCCCTGGCTGGCCTGGGCGGCGAGACTGCGCTCAAGGGTTCTGATGGGGTGGCAGAGCAAGCCCTGCAACAGGGTGCCACACCCCGGGCCACCGAGCGTGTGCGACAAACCCTGGTGTCGCTGCTGGACCTGCGCGAGCGACTGATGCTGCGTGCCGCTCCGGGCCCTATGGGCGCCGATCTGGCGCGGGAACTGGGTTTTGTCGTCGAGGAGGTCGGTCACCTCGAGCGCAGCCAGACACAGTCAAAGGATACTGAAGTCTGTGCCGCCGCATTGGCGTCTGCTGGCGTTGATCTATTGTTGTTTGCCGGTGGCGACGGCACCGCGCGGGATATCTGCAACAGCATCCCGGACAATCAACTGGTGCTGGGTGTGCCCGCCGGGGTGAAAATCCACTCGGGTGTCTATGCTGTAAACCCCCGTGCCGCCGGCGAGGTGTTACGGCTGTTGTTGACCGGCGATCTGGTGCGTCTG
>SKFV01000157.1 GCA_007117785.1 Pseudomonas sp. | reverse complement strand
GCCGACCAGCGCCTCGACGCCGCCAGCCTCGTCACGCACCACATGCACCACATCACGAATCCAGACGTACCCACCATCACTGGTCAGTGCCCGGTAGTCCGCCTCATGATCGATACCGGATTGCGACTGGGCGACACAAAAGTCGACCACCCAGCTCTGATCTTCCGGGTGCATACGGGTAGCCCAGTCTTCGACGCTCTTCCAGCTGTCCTGCGACCAACCGAGCAGCTCCTCGATCTGTGGACCAATGTACACGAACGCCATGCTCTTCCAGTCGATTTTCCACGGAATAGCCTTCGTGGACTCGAGCAAGGTCTTGAAGACCGCACCGTCCTTTTCGCTGTTGTTGGCTATATCTGTCATCTCGTGGTTACCTTTTTTCTGGCAAACAGGATTGGCCCTATGCCGTAAAATACGCCTCAAACCGCCGAAGCGCGAGCAAAAAGGCGATAGAACATCATAAAGACACTTGCCAAACGACAACCTGGATTCAGAAGATCCCTAGCTCATTCATCGCCATAAATGCCGACAACCCCAACAGGGCAAGAGCCCTGCGACCCAAGATAGGCTTTTCCCTGGGTAAAGCGCGGTATGCTCTCAGTCTTTGATAAAACAGCAAATTATTTCTGGCTTGCTGCGAGAGTGAAAAACGTTGCCGACTGTCGGCATAGGCGCGTTCAGCCATGGCCTGTAATCGCTGTGGTTCCGAATACAGTCTGATAATTGCCTGCTGGGTCGCAGACACGTCAAGCTCCACCAAGAGACCATTTTTGCCATCCTTGATCAACTCGGGAATGAAACCTGTATTGCCACCAATAACCGGGCACCCGCAGGCTAATGCTTCACGCAAAGTGCGGCAGGATTGATCCGTACCACCAACTGGAAAGTACAACACATCCATCGCCCTGAAGGCCGCGACCAAGCGTTCATCTTCGCAATAACCTGGCAACACCAGCATGTCACTGATACCCATGCGCTCTGCAGGCTCTATTACTATGCGATTCATATCGCCCTTGCCAACCAGGAAGAGCTTGAGATTGGGAATCTGTTCACGCAACTTCGCGGCGCCATCGAGAAGCAGTTCAAGCCGACGCTTGGGCTGCATTCTGGAAGCCATACCAACAACAAAACCATTGTTGCTCAAACCGAATTGAGCACGCGCCTGCGCCTTGGTTATGCGCTTATCGAAACGGTCGAGGTCAATACCCGGCTCAATCACATTGACCCGACTTGGTGGAAAGCGGAAGTTTTCAACGGCTTCACGCTTTGCCCGATCACTGATCACGACCAGACCATCCGTAGCCGACTTCAAGAGCAAGCGTGAACGCAGCTTGGTATCAGGCCCATTGGCGCTGTAGCTGGTGCGGACCAGAATAGGCTTGTCTTTTTTGCCAACGCCTCTGGCCAATACTCCCAGCATATGAGCATTGGGCATATGGCAATTGATTATTTCAGTGTCACGTGTCCGGAATGTATCTACCAACCGCGGCACATCACGCAAGGCAGAAAACAAGCGGAAATGTTTTTCCATCTCAAGAGTAACCGGCTGCAACCCTTTTTTGGCTGACTCACTGACAACCGAGCGTGGCGATTTGCTCAAATCCGGAGTACCACAAACCAGTATTGAATCAGCGCCTTCCCTGCGCTCTGCTGCTACTAAATCAGCTACCGGCTCAGACCGTTCAGTCCAGCGCCAATTAGCCAAAAGATGGGCCACTTTGGGCCTGGTATCATCAGAGTTATTCACGCGTGCAATCTCGGCAGATAAAAACGGCGAAATTATAATGGATTTTCCGACAAAGGCCGATATGCAATTGCGCCATCACACATATCAGTGATGTGCAGGGATGTTGCAGTGCTGCAGGATATCAATCCATCAGACAATGAGCGCATAAAACATCACCCAAAACATGGAAAAAACCCTCGCTGCCGTCGACTGCCGCTGGCTGCTTTGGCTCTATGCCATTATCCCGCTGAGTCTGGTCTGGATTCTACTGGATGTGGGTCTGGCTCAGGGTCGCATTCTGCTCGACCATATCCCGACTGACCCGGAACACTGGCCATTCTGGACCATCGTTTTTGGCCTGCCGCATATTATCGCCAGCCTGATCACCATGGCTGACCGCGAGTATCTGGCGCATTACCGGCGCACCCTGCTGTGGCCGCTGATCATCTTTGCTGCCATTGCCAGCGCCGGCTACCTGGGCCCGCAACCGCTGAGTTATCAGCTACTGTTTATATTCTTTGCTTTTTATACCATCTACCACGTATTGGCACAGCAACTCGGGCTGACCCTGATGATGTGCGGCATGCGTCCCAGTCCCACTTTCAAGCTGTGGAAATGGCTGGCGATCTTTTCTGCCTTCGCCATCTATATCAACGTCTATGCCAGCCAGTACCTGCAGCATCCTCTGGTCGGTGACATTACCTGGCGACAGCTGTTTACCTGGACCGCCATTCTGCTCTGCGCTGGCGTTATTGCCCTGGCCTGGCCGCTGACCCGGGCGAGCAAAAACCCGCTCGGCGTGTGGTACCTCTGGGGCAACGTGTTACTACTGGGTTCAGCCCTGCTGATTAACGAGATGGGTTACACCCTGTTTGTCATCCTGATTCCGCGGCTCATCCACGATCTGACGGCCTACATCATCTACATCAGCCATGACTCCAACCGCAACCGTCAGCAGCCGGTCAATTACATCTATCGAGCAACACGGTTCAGCCGCCTGCCACCCATACTGCTGCTGCCACTGCTGTCCATTCTCTTGGCTTGGGGCCTGACCAGCCATCAGCAGTATCCGTTGATCAGCATCATCATCCTGACTGTGTCTTTCCTGCACTACTACTTCGAGGGCTTTATCTGGCGTGGGGAGAACCCCCATCGCCAGCAACTGAGTTTTCGGCGTTAAGCGGCCTCAGCGAACGCGCTCCCAGACAGTTACCTCGGACAGGCTGTGCTGGAATTTATGCTGGGTTTCCCGAATCACGAATTCCAGCTTGCGCGGCTCGCCAACCTGAACAAAGTGGGCGCCCAACAGATCCTGCAGGCCGTCCAGAGTGGTGTAACTTTCACCGTCTTTTTTGAAACCACCTATCCACTGATCTTTTGGCGTGTGCTCTTCCAGCCAGGTGTAGGGGGATGCGATGACGAGCAGCCCACCAAGGTTGATCCGCTCATGCACCTGGCTCAGAAATTGACGCGGGTTATACAGCCGGTCAATGAGATTGACCGCCATAATCAGGTCATAACCGGTGAACTGGGGCTTGAGATTACAGGCGTCACCCTGAAAGAAGCTGACCTTGCT
>SKFV01000350.1 GCA_007117785.1 Pseudomonas sp. | reverse complement strand
GAGCATATCGACCAGCAGGCCAAGTTAATTCTGCAGCGCCGGCAAAACGCCTGAATTCGCTGGCTGGCCGGCCATCTGGCCAGCACACTCAAGCTGGCAGCCGAGTTAGCCATCCTTGTGCTGGCTAACCTGCAAGCCCTTCGTACGTCTGGCGTCGCTTGAAGATATCTTCCTCTCCAGACGTTTTCTCCTGCCCGTGTTACGCCCCGGCATTTCCAGCTGAATATGGCTATCTCAGATTGTCTCGCTCAATCCAACTAAGCATCACGCGGCTTGCCAGAAATATATATACAGCTTATTGTGACACCAATACTGTCGCATAAGATCCGGATAGTCACATGCCCGAGCAACCAGACCCTGATAACACCCGCTTCAAAAGCTTCTCGCTTGAAGAACTGTGCACACTGGCCAACCTGCCCCGTCGCACGGTGCGTTATTACATTCAGCTCGGCCTGGTCGATCGTCCGCAAGGAGAAACCCGGGCGGCACGTTACCGGCAATCACATCTGGAGCAATTGCTTCAGGTGAAAAAGTGGACCCGGGAGGGCTTATCGCTGGAACGCATCCGGGAACTGCAGGAGGCCGAGCAGCAGCCTCAAATCCCTTTGCGAGAACGCCGCCCGGGCTCTGTTGAAGTATGGAGCCACCTGTTGATCGACCATGGCATCGAGCTCAAGGTCGAGCCCGCAACAGCCGGGCTCAGCCCTGAGCAACTCCGTGAACTGCTGCAGCGTTGCATGTCAGCATTGGCCGATATCCGAGAGGACAAATAGCATGAACGTCAGACCACTTTTCAACGCCATGACTTCACGTGCTGGCACACCCTTACCGCTGGAAGACATGGCATTGCAGGTACACCTGCGCGACTGTTTCGCCTTTGTCGAGCAGACCCAGATCTGGCACAACGCAGAAGACGTTACTATCGAAGCGCTCTATTGCTTCCCTTTGCCAGTACACGCAACATTGCTGGGCGTGACGGTGATGCTCAATGAGCGGCTTATTGAAGCTCAAGTGGCGGAACGACACAAAGCAGAGCAGGCCTATGAGCAAGCCATGGTAGACGGAGATACCGCCATGCTGCTCGAGCAGACAGAGCCCGGGCTTTACAACATCAATCTTGGAAATTTACAGCCTGCCGACAGAGCCAGCGTGCATATCCGCTATGCCCTGCCCTTGCAATGGGAGAGTAACCAGCTGCGCCTGGCATTGCCGACTGCGATCGCACCCCGTTATGGCAATCCGGCTTCAACTGGGATGCAACCACAGCACTACCCTCAAGCCGACATGACAATAGAACATAGCTATCGGCTGGATATGCAGATCAGCGGCGTACTGGCTGACGCGAAAGTGACCTCGCCCTCACATACGATCACGCAGAGCAAATATGACGATGGCAACCATATTCGCTTTACTGATACGTCAGCAGCTGCCGATCGTGACCTGGTGATCACGCTTGTCGCTGCCAGTACAGCAAAAGCAACTGCGAGCCTGGCTCAGATCGATGGCACCTCACTACTGCATAGCACTTTCCATATTCCAGCCACTAATAATCCGCAAAACCTGGCGCTTAAAGTGCTGGTGGACTGCTCTGGCTCAATGGCCGGTGAGTCTATCTCCCTGGCTCGTCGAGCAGCACTGCACGCCTTGATGAGCCTTGGAACCGGGGACAGCTACGCAATAACAGCTTTCGGCAGCGAGGTTGAGCAAGCGCCAGGCAATAGCCACTCCATGCAGCCGATGCAAAGCAATGGCATCGACAAATCAACCAGGCAGTTCACTCTACGGCTGAAAGCGAATCTTGGCGGCACTGACATGATCAACGCCCTTGATGCAGTGTTCGCTCTGTCACCCTGTAATGATGGTAACCAGAATGCCGATATTCTATTGATTACCGACGGCCAGACATGGGAGCGAGATGAAACGGTGCGATTGTGTCGCGCCAATCAGCACCGGGTTTTTGTTATCGGCTGCGGGGCATGTCCGACTGAGTCGGTTGTTCGCGAAATTGCTGAAGCGACAGGTGGTGCAGCGACCTTTGTCACACCCGGGGAACATATAGCTGACGTGGTTGACCGTCATCTCAAGCGTATGCGACAGGCACGCATTACCCGAGCCCGCTTGAGCCTTACAGACACGCTATGGCAAACGCCGAATGACCTTGGCCGCTGCATATTCCCGGATAGCACCCTGCATGTTTTCAGCGCACTCACAGCTGATGTGACAGCACCTGTAGAACTGAGTGTGGAGTTTGCCGATGGTAGCCTTCTGGCTTTGGCGGCATCGGTGTCAGAGTTACCAAGGTCTCTGGCGCCTGACCTGATGCGGGTGGCTGCCGACAACCGCATTCGTGAAATGCTGTTCAATCAGTCCAATCCAGAAACTGCTTACTTGACGACACTGGCCGTCGAACATCAGTTGATCAGCCCCTTCACCCATTATCTGATGGTGGAAAAACGTGGCGATGCAGTTGCGACAGAAGCGCCAGCCCTACGCCAGGTGCCAGGTATGCTGGCTGCTGGCTGGGGCGGGGTCGGAATCATCAGCCTTGACTACCTCGATATGCCTCAGTTTATGCGGCGCGCTGACCCTTCTGGCATAGAGCATGAGGAGATGAAAGACGCAGACATCATGTACAGCATGAAAAGCTCAAACATTGATTTATCACACGCACAGTCACTTATTTCACCGCAAGCGCTGATAGAACTTTTTAACGGTAAATACTCACTGACTAACCTAGACACCCAGGTGCCATTGGAACTGAGTAAAATTGCCCACCCGGCTGGAGCGCATGATGGGGCTCTGGATCTTCAGCTGCTCTATGTACTGAAAAGCCTGATAGATCACAGTTTGCCCGAGCCAGAGGTAATCATGGCCTTCTGGCTTACCCTGCTGGAGCACCCGAATCTGGGTTACCTGTTCAGTCGCAGCCATCGCCGGGCAATTTTACGCGCACAAAGAAGCATCTCAGTAAACCCGGCAATCACTGATTGGCTTGAAGCAGGGCTCCGTTTCAGCTCAGCCAACCGGTGGTCATGGAAGGAACAGACGGAATTACCACGGGCCTTACAAAAATCGACATGAAGGGCAACAACCAATGGGGTCAGAAAACGATGACACTGACCCCATTGATTACTATTCAAATCCCTTCACTAATATAGAGTGCGCTGTGCTTCCGGCGTTACGGTGTTTCGCAATAGCCTGATATTCATCAGATGTCATCCAAGCTAAAGCAGATTTTTTTGATGGGAACTCAATAATCACCGACCGAGTATCATCCCAGTCTCCCATCAATACCGTCGGTTCTTCATCAACACTCAACAACTT
>SKFV01000255.1 GCA_007117785.1 Pseudomonas sp. | reverse complement strand
GGCGCTGTTGCTTACAGTGCTGCTGGTACGCCATCTGTTCTGGCAGCAGCCGTGGATGCGTTCAGCGGCCTATGGTTGGCAACTCAAACGCTGCATGCTGCGTATTACCAACTGCCAGCACCAGCTCAAGGTGGGCATGGCCGAGCAGTTGCCCGTGGCGATGCAGTTGCAGCGGTTCTACCATCTGGGTCTGACGGAAATGTATCGGCTGGACGGTAATCAGGAAGCGCTGGATGCGCTGGCGGCTGAAAAACTGGCGCATGAGCAGCAGATGCATGAGTTGGGCCTGCCGGTTGATATGTATCAGCTGGACCCGGCCTGGTTGGCCGAGGTCCAGCAGATCAAGGCTACGCGCTAAGCGCTTTCTGTTTGTCCGCCGCGGGTGGCTCAGAGAAAGCCGGCCAGGCGCTGGCGAATCAGTTGCTCGGCATCGCGCATGATGCCGGAGATCAGCTGTTCACAGGTTGGCACATCGTGAATCAGGCCGGCAACCATGCCGCAGGACCAGGCGCCAATCTCCATATCGCCTTCCTGCATGATTTTCGGATAGACGCCGGCGACTTCATCAATAATGTCGCTGAACTGCAGATCCTTGCCGAGACGCTGCTCCTTCTCCATGATGCGTTCGACAGCGGCGTTGTTCAGCACGCGTTCTGTATTGCGTAACGGGCGCATGACCAGGCGGGTGTCCAGCTCGCTTGCAGCGACAATGGCTTGCTTGACGTTATCGTGCACAGGGGCTTCCTGAGTGGCGATAAAGCGCGTACCCATGTTCATCCCTTCAGCACCGAGTGCCATTGCAGCAACCAGGGAGCGCGCATCGGCCATGCCACCCGAGGCGACAAAAGGAATTTCCAGCTCATCGGCGGCACGCGGCAGCAGAATCATGTTGGGGATGTCGTCTTCCCCGGGGTGGCCGCCGCATTCAAAGCCATCGACGGATACCGCATCACAACCGATCGACTGGGCTTTCAGTGCATGGCGTACCGAGGTGCACTTGTGAATCACCTTGATACCGGCATCCTTGAGCGCGGGCATGTACTTCTCAGGACTGCGACCGGCAGTTTCCACATGCTTGACTCCACCTTCGATGATGGCCTTGATATAACCCGGGTAGTCCGGTGAACTGACCGTCGGCAAAAAGGTCAGGTTTACGGCGAAGGGCTTGTCGGTCATGTCGTGGCAACGGGCAATTTCATTGGCCAGGTCAGCCGGGGTGCGCTGTGTCAGCCCGGTAATGGTCCCCAGGCCGCCGGCATTGGATACGGCGGCGGCGAGATCGGCAAGGCCGACAAAGTGCATGCCACCTTGAATGATCGGATGCTGGATGCCAAAAAGTTCGGTAATTCGGGTTTTCACGGAAGTACACCTCGTACGGTATTAGACCAGAATAAAGCCCTGAAGCTAGCGAGCAGGACGCGGAAAAGCAAGCAGCATCAATACTGCTGATTCGTTGGCATAGCAAGAAGCAAGCAGGTCCAGGCGACCTTGGTCCGGTCAGTCGGGCAATCGCAATCCAATTACCCGGCGCTGGTCAAGGCTGATTGGCGGTTCAAAAACGGCTTGATAATGACGGCGTACTGGATCGCGAATCAGACCCTGATCAAAGGCCTGCTGCATGACGGGCAACAGCAGTGCATGCAGTTCGGGCTTTTCCGGCGAGACATATAGAATATGATCCTGCGCGTAACGCAACACTAACTGTTGCTCTACCGCGAGCTCCGGGTGCAGAGGCCACTCGCGGACCATTTCCTGGGCACCGCGAGGCAAATAGTCGATGTGACGGTTACCCGCCGCGAGCATACGATAAAGACGCTTCCAGTCGCCGCTGATGGTGGCAAATGGCAAGTCGTTGGCTGCCCAGATGGCAACATCTGCCCAGGCTTCGCCGAGACCGGCAACAACATCCAGTTGTCGCAGGTCTTCCAGGCTATGCACCTGGTCGTAACTGGCTTGCTGGCCAGGCGGGATGAACAGTACACGTTGCCCGATCAGCCCGTCGGTCATCCCCACTGTTATGGGCAGATAGCGCTGATCGCGCTGGTCAGTCTGACCAAGAATAAACAGACTGATATCGCCGCGTAACAGCATGACTTCCATGCGTGACATGGGGATATCTTCACCGATATTGATCACTACTACCTGATAGTCTGCGGCTTCCAAGGCCTTGATCATCAGGTTTTTGGTGTAGCCATAGGAGCCCTGGTTGCCTGCCAGAAAAAGGGTGATCGGTTGGTCTGTCGGATAGGCGAAAGCAGAGGGCATTGCTGGTAGCAGGCAACAGTAAAGCGCGATTGCTCCATAGCGCAGGGTCTTCTTCAAGCTGGGCAGGTGCTTCTCCATGCGGTGTCAGGCCGGATCATAAGTAATGCATGGATAGTGATGTATTGCTTTTAGCAACGCAAGCCGGCTTCCCCGTCACCGATGATCCGGCGTGCTCATTGAGATGCGCTATGATAGAAGCGCATCGTACGCTGAGAATTATCACGGAGTTACTCATGGCGGATTTCTCCAGCCACCTGAACACCCTGGCCAATTATCTCTGGAGCCTGTCGCCGGCCGCGCGACGTCCTGCTGCGGTAGCCAATAACCTGGTGGCACATCGCGGTGCGCATGGACAAGGCCCTTCCGGCGTTGTTCTGGAGAATACCCTGGAAGCGTTCGAGTTGTGTCTGCTGCTGGGTATATGGGGCGCCGAGCTGGATATCCAGTTGACCCGCGATGGTGAGCCGGTAGTACATCATGATCCGCATTGCGGACGATTGTTCAAGCGCCCTGATCTGGTGATCGCCAACACCCGGTACAATGATTTGCGGGCTGCAGTGCCGCAGATTCCGCATCTGGATGAGGTGGTACAACTGGCACAGGGCCGGTTGCATCTGATGATCGAGATCAAGGAATCCTGGCAGCAACGTACGGATTTGCCGCAGCGGGTCAGTGACCGCTTGCGGGAACTGACACCGCAAGCCGATTTCCATTTATTGAGTCTTGAGCCTGATTATCTTGAGGGTTTTCGCGAGCTGCCCAAAGACGCCTTTGTCGACGTCGCTCTGGCCAACACTGCCAGCATAGTAAGGCAGAACCTGGCTCTCGGGCACGGGGCGGTGGCGGGTTCTTTTGCCCTGATTGGTGGAGGTACCCTGCGGCAGCTGCGCGAAGCCGGACGGCGGGTGGGCACCGGCTTTGTCGAGAACGGGTTGATCCTCAATCGTGAAATCAACCGGGGTGTTGATTGGGTGTTCAGCGATAGCGTCTTGCAGTTACCACTGGACCAGAGCGCAGCGACAGATCAGCCCTGAACCGGCTCGCGCCAGTCATCAGCGATCTGCTCGCCACGTCGCTCATTAACCGGCAGTACGGCAATCATGGCGGCAATGAACAGTGCCATGCAGAACAGAATGGCGTTGGCCAGGCCGAAACCCCACTGAATCAGGCCCAATCCGAGGATGCCGAAGATGGCCGCCAGCTTGCCGGCCATGCCCCAGAGTCCAAAAAACTCTGCTGCCTTGCCGCTGGGGGTCAGCACGCCGACCAGGGCCCGGGTGGCGGACTGGGATGAGCCCAGGCTGGCGCCGGCGAGAACGCCGGCAACCAGAAAGACGTACTGCGCTTGCCAGTCTGTGCCCAGCAGCTGATTGAACAATCCGGTCAGGGCCGGGGTCTGCCAGATCGCCATAATGGCAAACAACCACAGCCCCAGGGTGATCAGATAGGTGGTTCGGGCGCCAATATGGCTCTGTATCCAGCCAAAACCGATGGCACCGATGGCGGCGGTAATCTGCACAGTGACAAACATATAGATGCGCACCTGCTCATCCCAGCCAATTACCTGAGCGCCGTAGATAAAGGAAAAGGCAATGATGATATAGATGCCGGCCATGGCAAAGAAGACGGACACCAGCAACGCGCGTAGATCGCGGAACTGGTGAATCTGCTGCCAGGTGGAGTGCAGGCGCCGGACGCCGACACCAATCAGGCTGTGCCCGGCAGGCAGGCGCTGCTTGCGCCCACGCTCCCGCACCCAGACGAAAGTGGGGATGGCCGCGAGCAGGAAGAAGCCGGCGGCAAAGGGGCCGACCCAGCGAATGGTCTCATAGTTCTCGGCAGAGACATCGCCGAGAAAGAACAGGGTAAAAGCGGTTGCGACCAGGCCGCCGATGTAACCCAGCCCCCAACCCAGTCCGGATATCCAGCCCAGCGCCTTGCGCGGGCCCAGGTCGGGCAGAAAGCTGGCGATAAAGCCTTCGCCAATGGCGTAGGCAAAGTTGGACACGATGATCAGCAACATGGCCGGTATCAACCAGCCGGGCTCGACGAAGTAGAGTAACGCCGTGGCGCCTACGGTAAGCAGGTAACTGGCAAACAGAAAGCGCTTGCGGCTGCGTGAATAATCCATGATGGCGCCGCAGAGCGGGTTGGCTACCACTACCAGCAGGTAGCTGCAGGCCAGCGCCAGGCTCCAGAGCAGGTTGCCAAGACGATAGTCCGGGCTGTCGCCAACAATCACACGAGTAAACAGGTCTCCGTAGATCACGGTAATGATCAGCAGGGTGTAACCCTGATTGGCAAAGTCGAACATGGCCCAGCCGAATATTTCCCGTTTCGGGGCAAGTTTCTGCGTGGGCATGCGGACTCCTTGTAGCACTCAGGGCGACGCGCCAGACTGCGCGCGGGAGTCACTATAGCGTGGAATGGGGCTAAAAGAACAACCCTTGGGCAGTTGGCAGGTGAGTTGCGACTCAGCCGGCTTTGCTACTGTCCAGGTCGGGGCTAATCAGCATGCCTTGCCGTACGAAACAGGTTTGAGTGCCGCGTTTGAGGGTAATAGGCTCGCGGCTGATGATGCGCCAGCCATGATCGACCATGGTGTCGATATGGGCCCGCAACAGGTGAAATTCGCGCTGATCAATCGGCGCCAGCTCAACCTCTTCAATCGGAGCTTCGCTGATTTCGATACGTGCCTTGGCAAGCCTGGCCTGCATGGCGAGCAAACGCTTTCTGTGCACGTCGCTGGTTGATGCCGCGCGCTTCTTGATCATACAGCTCCCCTGATAAGGAGTACAACTGCATCCGGGCGTATTGCGGCTGGCAGTCATTGCCAGTCGTTGAAGTCTAATTATCTTGATCATATCCCAGATGCAGGTGAAAGCAAGTCGTTAGGGGGCGGACTTTGGTTGGCTGGTCGCTTTTGCGCGGCCGTTGGTCGGAGAGACTGAACGAGGAGGGGAGTAACAGCCCGCCAGCAGGGCGGGCTGTGTATTGCGTATGGTCAGCTGGTAAATGTCTTATTCGACATAGTCGCGGAAATGCACAGAGACTGAGCGTACTCGGTCGGATGACCAGTTAGGGACATTGACCCGTCGCGGCTCGCCGCCACGGCGTGAAACCAGCTCCAGCTCTATTACATCGTCCGGTTCCGCTGCGCCAGGAATGAACAGGTCGAGCCCGGACATGAAGGGGATGGCATGGAAGACCGGATCGGCGAAGGCCAGATTGCTTATCTGGTGTGCATTGCGGTCGTGCAGAAAGATACTGCTCAAGCGATTCAGCAGTGGTCCGGTTTGCGGGGTAATCACATTGATACCATTGACGACTAGCTGATCATTGCTTTCACCCTGATCACCCCAAAGCTCCATATCACGGCTGATTGCCAGGTTGGTATGTTGTGGGCTGCGGGCCAGCAAAGCGCCAACGCCGGTTCCTGGGGCCGAGGTATTCAGGCGGATCTGGTAGCTGTCCTGAGTATAGGCTTCGCGATAAAAATAGTGATCTGCATTGGTTACCTCTGGGCGGCGTAGGACGAATTCGTAGCTGCCCCCGTTGTTGATGCGGAAGGGGCCCCAGTGGCCGTCACTGCCAATCGCCTGGGTATGTTTCGGCAGATCAGCCAAGGCGCGACCAGTGGCCGGATCGACTTCACTGACTTCCAGGAATGTGCCGACGGCGCCGCTGTTGGAGGGGAAGAGATTGGCACGGCCGGCAATCCAGACGTACTCGCCAGTGGCGGCAGGAATCAGATTGGTGGCCGGCTCGGCGCTGTTATTGAAGAAGCGGTACATGCGGGTAAAGGAGTCTGCTGCGGTCGCGACTTCAATGTGTCCGACAGGGTCTTCTTCAGTAGGGTAAACGTTCTCGGCTCCAACAACTTCACGATCTACGTATTGGCCCCAGAGTACCAGGTTGGGTACACCACCGGGTGGCGCTTCACCGTCGCGACCATCCAGATTGATATAGGCTGCAACCTTGGCTGCGCGTTGCGGGTCGGCCAGGTAGAGGCGACTCACTTCAGTCCCCATGGAGTGGCTCATCAGATGGATCTGTTCGAAGCCGGTGCTCGTGCGCAAGGCATCAATGGCTGCATCCAGCTCTACTGTGGTCTGGGCGAAGTCCGGTGGACTGGTGTTGTATTCGTAGGTCGCCAGATGGCTGCGCGGATAGCCGTTGGCGATAAAGCGCTGCGCCTGGGACTCGAATTGTGCAGCTGAACCTGCGCCACCATGAACAAAGAGTACCGGACGCTTGCTGAAGTCCACAGGCTCACCGTTGGCAGCATCCAGTGAGTCCTGCAAATGGAGCCAGGCATTCAGTCGGTCGCGCAAAGCGCGGTCACCGGCGGCAAACAGATCCTGATCATTCAGGTAATCCAGCAGATCACTGGCCGCGGCAGTAAAAGCCTCGTTGTCTGTCAGGTTCAGATCAAAACCCGGGTTCGCCGCCAGATAGTCATCAATGGCATCCCGCAAAGCATCGTCGATCTGGATGCCATTGGTCAGGTTGCCGTCGGCGTCCAGACTTTGCAGCAAGCGAGCCATATTGATCACGGCCGGATGGCTGCTGTCGTCAGCGTTATCTATCAAGTCTACCGGGCTGAGGACTGACTGGCCGGGCGCGCTGCCCAGGGTCAGATCGCCAATGGTAAAGGTAATGGTTTCGCCATTGCGATAGCGGAAGGTGCCGTCGGCATCGGTGACGCCTTCGTTGCTGTCGGTACGAAACAGCAGTCCTTCCACCGGACTGTCGACAAAGCTGCCGGTCCGCCAGCTGCTGTCTGTACCGGAACTGGAGCCGGAGCCGGACAGGCAGCCACTGATCAACACGGTACTTAGCCCGATCAGGCTGAGTGCGGGGAAACTGCGCGATGCGAAGCGCGTCATTGGGGTGATCTCCGTTTCTTGTTTTTGATTTAATGTGGCTCAGTATGATCGATTGGATCGCGACGGGATCATATATCCAGATGGGTCATGTTTGAGCGTATTTCTACCATAGTCAGGGGTTGGTGAGGCGTCAATAAAAACCGAATATTCATTCTTTTCTTTGGGTGCGGTTTCATCAGGCACAAAAAAGCCCCGGGCAGCTGAGCTGGCCGGGGCCTGGTAGTGCTGCGTGATCAGCAGCCTTGCTTGGCCTTGAACTCGCGACGGCGACGATGCAGAACCGGCTCGGTGTAACCGTTCGGCTGCTTGCAGCCCTCGATGCACAACTCCACGGCGGCCTGGAAGGCAATGCTGTCGTCGAAGTTGGGAGCCATCGGCAGGTAGTCCGGGTCGTTGGCATTCTGGCGGTCAACCACCGGTGCCATCCGCTTGAAGGTGTCCATGACCTGCTCTTCGGTGCAGATGCCATGACGCAGCCAGTTGGCGATATGCTGGCTGGAGATGCGCAGGGTGGCGCGGTCTTCCATCAGGCCAACATCGTTGATATCCGGCACCTTGGAGCAACCAACACCGTGGTCGATCCAGCGTACGACATACCCCAGAATGCCCTGAATATTGTTGTCCAGTTCCTGCTGGATTTCTTCGGCACTCCAGTTGGTCTGTGCTGCCAGCGGAATGGTCAGGATGTCATCCACCGATGCCGGCGTGCGCTTGGCCAGTTCATTCTGACGTTCGGCGACGTTCACCTTGTGATAGTGCATAGCATGCAGGGTGGCGGCCGTCGGTGACGGTACCCAGGCGGTATTGGCACCGGCCATCGGGTGGCCGATTTTCTGTTCCAGCATGGCGGCCATCAGGTCGGGCATGGCCCACATGCCTTTACCAATTTGCGCGCGACCCTTGAGGCCGGTGGCCAGGCCGATATCGACGTTGCTGTTTTCGTAGGCGCCAATCCACACGGCACCCTTGATGTCGCCCTTGCGAATGAAGGCACCCGCTTCCATCGAGGTGTGGATTTCATCACCGGTACGATCAAGGAAACCGGTATTGATGAAGACCACGCGTTCGCTGGCAGCCTTGATGCAGGCTTTCAGATTGATGGTGGTGCGGCGCTCTTCGTCCATGATGCCGACTTTCAAGGTGTTGCGCGTCATACCCAGCATGTCTTCCACGCGGCCGAACAGTTCGGTAGTGAACTCGACCTCTTCCGGACCGTGCATTTTCGGCTTGACGATATAGACCGAGCCGGTGCGTGTGTTCTTGCGCGCGGTATTGCCGTTCAGGTTGTGCAGGGCGATGAGGCTGGTAACAGCACCATCCATGATGCCTTCTGGAACTTCATTGCCGTCCTTGTCGAGAATGGCATTGTTGGTCATCAGGTGGCCAACATTGCGTACGAACAGCAGTGAACGGCCGTGCAGCGTCAGGTTAGAGCCGTCGGCGGCGGTGTATTCGCGGTCCGGGTTCATGGTGCGGGTAAAGCTGCTGCCGCCCTTGCTGACGTTTTCAGCCAGATCGCCCTTCATCAGGCCAAGCCAGTTGCGGTAGACCACGGTCTTGTCATCGGCATCGACGGCGGCAACCGAGTCTTCACAATCCATGATGGTGGTGAGCGCGGACTCCATGAGAACGTCCTTGACGCCGGCAGGGTCGGTCTGGCCAACGTTGCTGGACGGGTCGATCTGGATTTCGAAGTGCAGACCGTTGTTTTTCAACAGCACGCCATCGGGGTTGGCCGGGTTGCCGACGTAACCCACGAATTTGGCCGGATCCTGCAGGCCGGTGAGGGTGCCATCTTTGAGGCTGACCTGCAGCTGCCCGTTGTCGATGACATAGGCGATGGAGTCCACATGGGAACCTTTGGCCAATGGCGCTGCCTCATCGAGGAAGGCGCGAGCATAGGCGATAACCTTGTTGCCACGGATTTCGTTGTAACCCGGGCCCTTGGTGGCACCATCGGCTTCGGAGATGGCGTCGGTACCATACAGGGCGTCGTACAGTGAACCCCAGCGGGCATTGGCTGCGTTGAGCGCAAAGCGGGCGTTCATTACCGGAACAACCAGCTGCGGGCCAGCAAGGTGGGCAATTTCTTCGTCAACATTGTCGGTAGTGGCCTGGAAGTCCGCCGGTTCTGGCAGCAGGTAACCGATGTCTTGCAGGAAGGCTTTGTAGTCGGCGAAATTGAAGGCCTGACCGGCACGCGCCTGATGCCAGGCATCGATTTGAGCCTGCAGGTCGTCACGTTTGGCCAGCAGGGCCTTGTTCTTTGGCGCCAGGTCAGTGATCAGGTCTTCAAAGCCGCTCCAGAAGGCGTTGGCGTCGACGCCGCTGCCGGGAATGGCGTGATCGTTGATAAAGTCGTGGAGCACCTTGGCAACTTGCAGGCTGCCGACTTGTACGCGTTCAGTCATGAAAACCCTCACAGTATGAGCAGGTTGCGCCTTTTTAAGCTGGCGCATTTGGACGTGGAAATCAGAGACGCAGCATGTTACACGATGATCGGTTGCAAATCATGCCCAAAGCATGGAATTCTGTGCGCCGTGCGCTAGCCGCTGGTCTGTTGCCGCTAGTTGGACTTTATAGAGTGGTTATTTAATGGATCAGGCGTTATTGCAACAACTTACTACCGATTTGCCGCTGCTGGAGCCGGGCCGTCCTCTGGATGCTCTGGGTCTGCGCTATGCGCGCTATTACGGTATCGATTTCTCCAGCCGGGTCGAGCAACACCTGGGTCGGGTTGCAATCGACGGTTTTGATCTCGCCCTGCAGGTCTGGTGTCCGCCAGAGCCGCGCGGCACCTTGCTGATTCTGCATGGTTATTACGACCATATGGGCCTCTACCGACATCTGATCGAGTGGGCGCTGGATCAGCAGTTGGCTGTGCTTGGCATGGATCTTCCCGGGCATGGTTTGTCCTCGGGAGAGCGCGCCAGTATTGATTGCTTTCTGGTCTACCAGAAGGCACTGGATGCTGCGTTGGAACAGTCTCTGGCATGGGGCCTGCCTGCGCCCTGGCATTTGCTCGGCCAGAGTACCGGCGGCGGGATACTGGTTGACCGTCTGCTGCATGGTCCCTTGCCCGAACAGCTTGGGCGGACCATCCTGATGGCCCCGCTGGTTCGTCCCCGCCAATGGTTGCTGTCACAGATGGGGCTGCGCATGCTGGGCGGCTTCGTCAACCAGCTCGGCCGCAAGTTTACCGATAACTCCAGTGATGAGGAGTTTCTGCGTTTTATCCGCGAGAATGATCCGCTGCAGCCTCTGGTGCTGCCGGTGGCCTGGGTCCAGGCGCTGGAAAAATGGATACCGCGTATCGAAGCGGCCCTGCCGGTGGAGCATTCCCCCTTGATCATTCAGGGCGAGGCTGATGGCACGGTGGACTGGCAACACAACATCAAGGTACTGGAAAGCAAATTCCAGTCACCTGAGCTCTTCTATTTGCCTGAGGCCCGGCATCATCTGGCCAACGAGCGTGAAGCTTATCGCGCGCAGTATCTGAAGTGGCTGGCTGCGCGCTTGCGCCTGCCAGCCTGATACGGCGAGGTTGTCTAGGGGTTGAGGGCGTCGCGCAGGGCTGCCTCTACGGCACGGAAATAGTGTTGGCCCGCAGTGGACTCGCTCCAGTCGAGATAGGTATTCAGCTCAGTATCACTGAGATCGCGATAGGTATAGGCCAGGGTGTCGAGCAGGTTGGGCTGCATCTGGTTACGCAAGCGGTCGCGATGCCCGCTGACCATGTTGTCAGGGACTCGCATCAGGCCGCCAAACAAGTCATTGGCACTTTGTGCTGCCAGATTGGCCAGGGCCAGTGACACTTCAACACCCATTTCCAGGGCTGGCAGGCTGTTGCTCAGACGCTGCAGTGTGGCCCTGCGCTGCATGTCAAGTGACTGTTCCGGTAGGCCCTGCTGCAGGATGGTGATATTGCGCGGTGCCGTCGCGGCGGTTTCAGCAGCAACAATGCGCTGCCCTGCCGGCTGCTGATAGAACGCCAGCGCCTGTTCCCGGGTCGGGTTGTCCAGGTTGAGAGCCAGTCGAGCCTGGGCGCGCTCGTGCATGGCCTCGGGAGCAAAACGCTGGTTGCTCTGCCGTACCAGAGTCTGGTGCACCTGGGTTGGCAGCTGTTGGGCATAACGCTGTTGAGCCTGTTGCAATGCTTGCTGGAAGTGATGCTGGTGCTGTTGCATGCCGGATGCCTGGTACAGGGCTTCGGTGTCGGCGTTAGCCAGCCCTGATAACGCCAGCAAACTGGTGCACAATAGCGCGGAAATACAGTGTCGGAGCGGCTTGAATGACATGGGGCGGTCTATCTCGATGAAGTATGGGCAGGAAGCCAAATAAGGCCTGAATACTGGGTCTTGCCGGCAACCAATAAGCCGTTACAATGCGCTCAATCCGTTCCGGACCAGAGTCGCCGCCCGATGTCCTTCGGGCAGTGCCGCAAGCCCCCTTTTGAGTATGCGCAGCATGTCAGAGTTCCCTGCCGAACGGGTAAATGGTTTTGATGCCATCGCTGATGATCTGGTTATGCGCGGTTGGTCTGTCAGGCCGCTGCTGTTGCCGGCTGAGCTGGCGCTGACACTGGAGGCACAGTGCCGTCAGTTATGGCACAAGGATGCACTGACGCCGGCAGCCATCGGCCGCGGCCCTGATGAGCAAATCGTACCGGATATTCGTGGCGACTATACCCGCTGGCTTGACGATTGCCCGACCCATCCGGCAATAGATGATTTTCTCGGTTTTATGGCCGAGCTACGGTTTACGCTTAATCGCACTCTGTTCCTCGGCCTGGATACCTTTGAGTGTCATTTTGCGCTTTATCCACCGGGCGCAGGTTATAGCAAACACCTGGACCGTTTTCAGGACAACCCCTTGCGCACGGTCTCGGTTGTTACTTACCTGAACAGCCAGTGGCAGCCGGGTGATGGTGGTGAGTTGCGTCTGCATTTGGCCGACGGTGTGCGGGATGTGCCGCCAGTGTCAGGCACGGTGGCAGTGTTTCTCAGTGACAGCATCCTGCATGAGGTTCTTCCCT
>SKFV01000038.1 GCA_007117785.1 Pseudomonas sp. | reverse complement strand
GATGCAAGGCAATACTGGCCTGCTGCAGCAGACCCTGCTCCCAATTGCTGTTGCCCTGACAGAGCACGGCACCCAGGTTGGCTTCCAGAACAAACTCATGTCCGTGCAATCGCACAGGCAACTCCAGCTGGCGGCGCAATTCACTGACCTGACGTTGCAGGTTTGCGTCGCTGCTGCGCGGCAGCAACATGGCAAACTCATCGCCACCGAGACGGGCAAGAAACACGTCAGCAAAACAGGACTGCTGCAAACGGCGACTCACCGCCTGCAACAGGCGGTCACCCATGTCGTGCCCGAGACTGTCATTGATTTCCTTGAACCGCGCCAGATCAATCAGCAGTAGCCCCAACGGCGGCCTTGGCGTCCTGGCACTGTACTTGTCGAGTTCATTGATAAAACGAACCCGGTTCGGCAACCCGGTCAATTCATCGACAAAAGCCAGGCGCTGCAGGTGCACATCATGTCCCTGGCGTTCCAGTTCCGCTGCTGCTCCACTGGCCAGGATGCGACACACCGAGGTGGCAAACTCAGGATCTTCAGGCGTTGAGCGCTGCATGCTGATCAACACCCCGACGGTGTCGCCTGCAGCATTATCCAGACGGCGCCCGATCAAATGGTGCACCGGAAGGCGCGCAGCCTCGGGAAAACTATGCAGATTCAGCGCTGTCTTACTGCTCAAGGCCAGTTCACCCTGCTGCAGAATACGTTTGCACGCTACGTCTACCGGGTCATAGTCAAAACTGGACATCGATTGACCACCCGCCACCCCGGCCAATACCTGCAGGCGGCCACTGGGCAGCAAGCGGGCTATGTAACAGATATCTGATGCCAGTACATCAGAGAGTTTTTCTACCAGGCGCTGCAGGTAATCGTCAGTGCCCGCTGCGGTCACAGCAGTCGCTATCTGCAATACTGCATGCTGAATACGCTGCGCCTGATGCTGTTCAGTGACGTCGGAAATAAAGCCTTCCAGGTAAGCGACATCACCCTGCGCATCTACTACTGCCTGCCCCTGCTCCCACATCCAACGATAACCGCGATCCGCCGTCAGCAGTCGATAGGTCAACTGATAGGGTGCATGCGCGGCAACGGCCTCATCGACACAGGCAAAAGCCTGCGGACGATCATCCGGGTGAATCAGGCTGGCAAACACCAGACGAGAGTCCTGCAGCAACTTGTCCACCGGGTAACCCGTCAACTGCTGCGCACCCTGACTGACAAACTCCATGGTCCAGTCGTCATCATGGCGACAGCGGTAAACCATTCCGGGCAGGTGGCTCATCAGGGCTTGCAACCGAAGCTCGTTATGCTGTGCCTGGCTCACGGCCTGGCGCCTTGAGAGCTCGACACTGGCCTGGCTGGCAGCAATCTGCAGCGCTTCCTGCTCCAGAGCCGTCAACTGCATCGGCTGATCATGCCATCCCAGCAGGAGACCAGCACCCTTGTGCCCGTCACTACCCAGTGCGACAGCGACACAGCTGCGGGCAGCAAAAAGTGTGCGCAAGGGGTCATCAGGCAGGTGCTCTTGCAGCGCATCCGGGACAAGGAAAAAGCCCCGCGCCAATGCTTGGCGATACGGCTCGCCAGTCAGAGGAAAGTAGCGATTCTCCAGAATCTCACCAGCACTCAAAACGACCAGACTGCTTGCACTCAGGTAATCCGGAAAACATTCGGCAATCACCCAGTGACGAGCCGGCAAGATATTGTCCAGCGTGCGCAGCAAGTGACTGAACGCAGCATCACCCCGCGCGCCGACGACACCAGCAGCCAATTGTTTGAAGCCTTCTTCAGGGCTGACCAGAAGCGGCATCCGTTTCTCCATTAGCGAGCAGACCAGCTCACAGCGTCCGTGAGTACAGTGAATAACAGCAATAATTTTATTAAGCCGTCATTCATTGTTGAGTATCAATCCATTCATAGCAGCATAGCGCAGCAAGGCGGTAAAGAAAGATAGATTGCGTCGATATTCCGGCGGCATAACCCTGACTTGTACAAAAACACTAATGATGTATAGTTCCAGTACAAATATATGCAATCATTTTGCAACTACAGGACTTGTCCAATGCACTCTCGTCTTACTGTCGCTCAACGCCTTACCCTTGGCTTCTGCCTGGTGCTGACATTGCTGGTGATCATTACCCTTATCGGCATCAATCGCGTCAGCTTTATTGATCAGACGCTGCAAGAGGTCAATCAGTCGACCAGCCAAAAGCAACGCTACGCAATCAACTTCCGCGGCAGCGTGCATGACCGGGCGATTGCCATTCGCGACATAGTCCTGCTCAACGAGCCGCGTGGCGTGCGCCAGCAGCTGCAACTGATCGATCAACTGGCTGACTTTTATCGCGAATCGGCCAGCGAATTGCAGCGGATGCTCGACAGCAACAGCCCGAGCAATGAAGAACAACGCCTGCTAAGCGCCATCCAGCAAACTGAAGCGCGCACCCTGCCGCTGACGGATGAGGTGATCCGGCTACAGGAGCGTGGGCAGCTGGCTGCGGCCCAGGCCCTCCTGCTTGAAGACGTATCGCCGGCGTACAGTGAATGGCTGCAACGCATCAATGCCTATATTGACTATCAAGAGGCCTTTATCAGCAGTGATATTCAGGCCGTCCAGGATACTGCATCCGGTTTCCAGTGGTTTATGCTCGGTATTACTTTGCTGGCGATTATTGTCAGCATCATTGTCTGCGTATTGATCATTCGCTGGCTTAAAGCGGTGCTGGGCGCCGAGCCCGATGTGGTGGCCGACATCATTCGCCGTCTGGCTGACGGCGAACTGGACCAGCGCATTGATACCCGCCACCAGAACAGCGTGATGGCCGAACTGAAAAGCCTGAACAAACGTCTGTCCGGCACCATCCGCGAGGTCAACGATGCCGTGCGCGGACTCAATCAGGCCTCTCTGGAGCTGAGCAGCACCTCGGACAGCAATAACCAGCAAATTCGCCTGCAATCACGCGAAGCAGAGCAGATGGCAACCGCAGTCGAACAGATGGCTGCCACCGTCAATGAAGTCGCCGGCTACGCCGCCAACGCAGCAAACGCCACACGTAATGCTGATAACGAAGCCGGCAACGGTAATCGGGTGGTGCAGGATACCGCCTTGGCGATTCAGCAACTGGCGGATACTCTGGAGCAGGCCACCGAGTCGGTACAGAAAGTATCTAGTGACAGCGTTGAAATCGGCAAGATCATCGATGTGATCAATGCGATTGCCGAGCAGACCAATCTGCTGGCACTGAATGCCGCGATTGAAGCCGCCCGAGCCGGCGAACACGGCCGTGGCTTTGCCGTCGTCGCTGACGAAGTACGCTCACTAGCCACCCGCACGCAACAATCAACCAGCGAAATCCAGCAGATGATTGGCCAGTTGCAGACCGGCTCCAGCGCTGCTAGCGATGTTATGCACACCAGTCGCGAGCTGGCACAGCAAACCGTGCTCAAGACCCGCGAAGCCGAGACTGCGCTCGGGGTTATCCGACACGAAGTCGGTGCAATCAATGATCTGAATGCGCAAATCGCCAGTGCTGCAGAGGAGCAAAGTGCCGTCGCCGAAGAGGTCAACCGCAACATCAGCCGGATTCATCAGGCGACTCTGGAAACCTCGGCCGGCTCCGATCAGGTTGCCGCCTCCAGCCGTGAACTCAGTACCCTAGCCGACCAGCTGGAGCACAAGGTCAAATTCTTCAAGATTGCCTAATCACCCAGTGCAGCATCCAGCCGGTCGGCCAGCCTGACCGGCACGGCCAGACGCTGCAGGTTCCAGTAATGCCCCTCCAGCGCGCGATTGACCAGCAGGGTATCTGCCGCCGGCTGCAAACTGCCCAGGGCGGCAAAGCCTTCCGGAACAATCCGCGTCAATTGCTGGTGCAACGGCGCTGCCGCGAAATCCCAGGCCGCACCCGGCTGCAACTGCGGCTGCAACAGGGTCGACAGTTCACGATAAAAGGACCAGGGCACCGGGCTCGCGGCCTGGCGCGCACCCAGTTGCTGAAAGGCCGCTTCCAGTCGATGGGGGTCGCCCGCCTGCAAGGCCTGGTAACTGGCGACATAGGCCTTCAACAGGGGTGCCGGCAGCCTATGCACGGCGCCGAAGTCATAGACGATCAGCTCGCCCTCGGGCGTCCAGGCGAAATTGCCCGGGTGCGGGTCGACATGCAGCAGACCCAGCTCGACAACTTGCGAGCAAAGCCAGTCAATCAAACACCCGGCCAAACGCTGGCGTATCTCCGGCGGCGCCGAACCGCTGCTTGCCAGCGGCGCACCGCGGACTTCCTGCATCACCAGAATGCCGGGCCGGCAAAGCGCCGGTACTGGCTGGGGAATAAGCACACCAGGTGTGTCGGCAAAGTGCCTGGCATAGCGCCGCAGGTTGTCCAGCTCAAGGGCATAGTCCAGCTCGGCCTGCACCGCGCGGGCCAACTCCTGATAGACCTGCTCGAGCGCCGACGCTGGGGCGCGCAGCAAACGACCCAATGGCAACAAACGCCTTAGCTGCTGCAGGTCTGCCCGGCAGATAGCCGCCATACCGGGGTATTGCAACTTGATGATGACCGCCTGGCCATCAGCCGTTTGTGCCCGATGCACCTGCCCCAGGGAGGCGGCGGCGAAGGGCTCTGGGTCTATGCGAGCTAAATGCGCGCGCCAACCGCCTGCATAGGCAGCATCAAGCACCTGCTCGAACGCGCTAAAGGGCAAGGCCGGCACCTGCGATTGCAAGTGACTGAGGGCCTGACAGATCGGTGCCGGAAGGACTGACTCCCACTGTGCAGCCATCTGCCCCAGCTTGAGCACCGGCCCTTTCATATCGCCCAACACATCGCGTAACAGATCAGCGGTCGGCTGCCAGTCCATGGCTGTCTGTCCCGGCAAGATGCGCTGACGCAACAAACCGCCAGCGACCCGTGCACTGGTGGTACCAAGCTGCCAGAAACGGCCAAGGGCCGAACGACGGGGTGTCTTGCGCGATACAGGCATGCGGTCAGGCTCAGGATTCAATAATGCACAGCATGCGGAGCCCTGACGGAGACAACAACTGCCAATGGTAAGTAAAAATGACGGCCAGTGCGGTGCCAGCAATTGAGTCGCCACAGGCTTTTACCTACTATGGTGAGCCAACACAGCAACAGGAATCACCGTGACACTCGCCGCTCAACCCCGTAGCGACTTCAGCCTGAAATTACGCAACAGCCCCTTCTGGCTGCTATTGCATGTCGGGCTGTGGACCTTGCTCAGCAGTGGCAGTGGCTGGTACCTCGGCGTGCCGGTGATTGCCGCGGCGACCCTGCTGTCCTGCTGGCTGCAGGCAACCCCCTGGTATTTGCGCCTGACCCGGGTGCCTGCCCTGGCCGCGTTCTTTATCTATGAACTGCTGCTCGGGGGCTGGGATGTTGCGCGTCGGGCGTTGCATCCGCAGATGCCCATGGACCCGGCCTGGGTCCGTTATGAATTGCAAACTCCCAACGCGCAAGTCCACCTGTTGCTCTCCGCCATCGTCGGTCTTATGCCCGGCACCCTCGCGTCACACTTTGAGTCGGGCACCCTGCACCTGCATGTGCTGGATCAACAGCAATCCTGGGCCGATACCGTAGCCCGCATGGAGCATTTGCTGGCCGCAGTACTGCCTGAGGTTGAACGCCGATGATGTGGCTGGCCATCGTTCTTTTAGTGAGCATTCTGGCCGGGCTCTGGCGTATCTGGCGCGGGCCGACCAGAGCCGACCGCCTGCTCGCCGTTCAGTTGTTTGGTACCAGCGGGGCCGCGGTACTCATGCTGCTGGCGCATACCCAGCGCCAGCCACCCCTGCTGGATGCCGCCCTGGTGCTCGCACTGCTGGCTGCGGTGTTGTCGATTGCGCTGGTGCAACTGCTGCGGAGGCGCAATGACTGACTGGCTGCTGTGGCTGAGCTGGCCCTTTCTGATCGCCAGCCTGTTCTTCTTTGTTGCCGGCACCGTCGGCCTGCTGCGTTTTCCGGATATCTACAGCCGCCTGCATGCAGTTACCAAAGCGGATACGCTCGGTCTGGGGCTGCTGTTTGTCGGCCTCTCCCTGCGCAGCGAGGGCTGGCAGGTGATAGCATTGATGCTGCTGATCTGGCTACTGGTGATGGCGTCTGGTGCCACGGCCTGTCAGTTGCTGGCGCGCTATCAACGGGATCTGAACAAGGAGGACCCCGGTGGGCGCGACTGAGCTGCTGTTCGACCTCACCCTGATTCTGCTGCTGATCGGCCTGGCCCTCGGTGCCATGCACAGCGCACGGCTGTATACCGGAGTGGTGCTGTTTATCGTTTTCGGCCTTATGCTGGCCCTGACCTGGGCGCGACTCGGGGCTATGGACCTGGCACTGGCTGAAGCGGCGATCGGCGCCGGCCTGATCGGTGTCATGCTGTTGGCTGCGCTGGCGCACGCACCTCCAGAGCAGCGCATCAAACAACACCCCCTGACCCATCTAACCAGCCTGCTGCTTGGTGCATTGGTGCTGATGCTATTACTGCGCGGCGTCCTGCCCCTGACCAGCGGCACACAACCCTTGCCCGGTCTGGTCGCAGATCAGCTCGACGCCACCGGGGTCAGCAGTCAGGTGACCGCAGTACTGCTCAATTACCGGTCCTGGGATACCTTGCTGGAACTGGTGGTGCTGTTGCTGGCGCTGCTCGGCCTGCGGCAACTGCATGGGGTCAGACAGGTGCGACCACAAGCCTGGCCGCTGCTCAGCGCCTGGAGCCGGATACTGGCGCCGATTGCTGTGCTGCTCGCCGGCTATCTGTTGTGGCGCGGCAGCCATGCACCAGGAGGCGCCTTCCAGGCTGGCGCATTGCTGGCCGCTGGCGCCGGTGTCCTGCGGTTGGCTGGACTATTGCCAGCCCTGAGCTGGCGCTTGCTTGGCATGCGCGTACTGGTGCTGATGGGCGTTGGCGTATTTATTTCTGTCGCTGCGGCCACCACCTGGCTGGGTCAGGGCTGGCTGATCTATCCCGAGGAGTGGAACACCGCTCTGATTATTCTGATTGAAATCGCTGCCACCTTGTCGATTGCCGCCAGCCTGACCTTGTTGGTGGTGGGCGAAGGTGACGAGGTGCAGCAATGAGCAGCGTAGCGCTCTATTTGCTGGCCGGGGTTACCCTCTGGCTGCTAGGCCTGCATGGGCTGCTGACCCAAAGCCATGCGCTGCGACGCATCATGGCTGTCAACATCATGGGCGCTGGTGTATTTATGGTCATGGTCGCGCTAGCCAGCCGGGTCTCGCCGATTGACCCCGTGCTGCAGGCCTTGGTAGTGACTGGGCTGGTCGTTGCTGCCTGCGCCACCGCCTTTGCCCTGCGCCTGGCCAGTGCACTGGCTGACAAGGAGCGCAAGCGATGAGCGCCGCGCTGCTGAGCCTGCTGCTACCCTTGGCAACCAGCCTGCTTCTGTTGCTGCTGCGTTCGCGACTGGCCAACCTGGTGATTGTCAGCAATTTTGTCAGCTTGCTGGCTGCCGGCGCCGCCTTGCTGTCCGTCATTGAGCTCGGCACCCAGTCATTCGCGCTGGCCGGCTGGGACAGCCCGCTGGGCATTCGCTTTGAGCTCAACCCGCTCAGCGCCATGCTGCTGGTGTTTACCGCACTGATCCATTTGCTGGTATCCGTGTATGCCGCGCGCAGCCGCCACAGTCAGACGCGGGATACCGACTTCTGGCCGCTGTCGACCTTGCTGCATGCCAGCCTGGCAGCCCTCTGGCTATCTACCGATCTGTTCAACTGGTATGTCACCCTGGAACTACTCGGGCTGGTTGCCGTCGCCCTGGTGGTCATTTCCGGGCCCAAGGCCTATGGTCCGGCCCTGCGCTACCTAGTGCTGTCACTGGCGGCATCGCTGTGCTATCTGCTCGGCGTAGCTTTGCTCTACGGCCAGTATGGCGTCCTCGATATCCGCTTGCTCGCCGAGTTGACCGATGACAGCATGACAACCCGCCTTGCGCTGCTGCTGATGACCGCAGGCCTGATGCTCAAGGCGGCGCTCTGGCCCCTGCATCAATGGCTGCCGGCAGCACATGCGAGTGCGCCGACCTCGGTCAGCGCATTACTCTCAGCCCTGGTGGTCAAGGGTCCGCTGTTTATTCTCTGGTGGCTGTGGACCAGCCTGGCAGATGACGAAATGGCAAGTCAGGCCGGCGTGCTCTTTGCGCTGGCTGGTGTCGTGGCGCTGATTGCCGGCGGCTGGTCAGCCCTGCGTACTCCCTACCTGAAAACCCTGGTGGCCTATTCCACGGTGGCCCAACTCGGTTATGCGCTGCTCGCGCTCGGCCTGTTGCTGCACTGGCAGGACGAGCGCATGAGCGCTGCGCTCTGGTTGTTTATTCTCGCCCACGGCCTGGCCAAGGTGTCCATGTTCCTTGCCGCGGGTGAAATGCAGGCCACGCTCGGCAGTCGCCGCGTCAGCGCCCTCAAGGGTGCCACCCAGACCATGCCGATAGCCATGTTCGCCTTTGCCGTCGCTGGCGGCAGCCTGATCGGCCTGCCCCCCAGTGGCGGCTTCCTGGCCAAATGGGTGCTGCTGATGCCCTTGTTTGATGACCCCATGCACTGGCCCTGGGCTTTTGCCGTGCTGGTCGGCACCCTGGCCAGTGCAGCCTATGTATTTCGGGTGGTGGCGCTATCATTTGACCGCGCCGACCCCAAACCGCCTGGCTATGATCCCGACCGCTTTGCCCAATGGTTGGCGCTGTTACCGGCGCTGGTGGTCTGGGGAATGGCCCTGATTGCCGAACCCCTGATACTCTGGCTGGCGGAGATGCAACTATGATGGCGAACTGGACCAGCTGGTTGCCCCTGGCCATCGTGCTCAGCTCGCTGATTCCGGGGTTGTTGATCTTTACCCTGCGCGAAGACCAGGTGCGCCTGCGTATCTTCCTCAACCTGTTCGGGGTTGTGGTCAAGCTGGGGCTGGTGCTGCTTATGCTCTGGGGTGTCAGCGAGGGCCTGAGTTTCCGCTTTGCCTTACCTTTCGTCCCCGGCGGGGGGCTGATTCTGCAGGGTGATGCGCTGTCGCTGCAGTTTGTCAGCCTGTCGACCGTGCTATGGATGGCGACCACCATTTACGCTATCGGCTATCTGGAAAACTCCCCCCTGCGCTCGCGCTTTTTCGGTTATTTCAGCCTCTGTGTCAGCGCAACTGTAGGCCTGGCCCTGGCCGGCAACCTGGTGACTTTCCTGCTCTTCTATGAACTGCTGACCCTGGCCACCTTCCCGCTGGTGGTCCATCGCGGCACCCAGGCAGCACTCAAGGCGGGGCGCGTCTATCTGGCCTATACCCTTGGTGGTGGTGCCCTGTTACTGATGGGCGTGGCGCTGCTGCACAGCATCACCGGTAGCCCGGATTTTGTACCCGGCGGTTATCTCGCTCCGCTGGTGGGGGAATACAACCCCAGCCTGATTCTCGCCTTTGGCCTGATGATTGCCGGGCTGGGCGTCAAGGCCGCACTGCTGCCTCTGCATGGCTGGCTGCCGCAGGCGATGGTTGCCCCGGCGCCGGTCAGTGCCTTGCTGCATGCCGTTGCCGTGGTCAAGGCAGGTGCTTTTGGCATTGTCCGCGTGGTGTACGACGTTTACGGTGTAGAGCCCGTACAGGCATTGGGCCTGAATATTCCCCTGCTGGCACTGGCTGCAGCGACCATCATTTATGGTTCATTGCGCGCCCTGAAACAGACTGAGCTGAAAAAGCGTCTGGCCTTCTCAACCATTAGCCAGGTGTCCTATATCACCCTGGGGGTGGCCTTGATGGGGCCGATTGCCGCCGTCGGTGCGCTGGTCCACCTCGTGCATCAGGGCCTGATGAAAGTCACCCTGTTTTACTGCGCCGGCAATTTTGCCGAGACTCTGGGCATCCATGACATTCGGGAAATGAACGGGGTCGGCCGGCGTATGCCGCTGACCATGCTGGCGTTCACCATTGGCGCGCTGGGCATGATCGGCGTGCCACCGATAGCCGGTTTTATCAGCAAGTGGTATCTCGGCCTGGGGGCGCTGGAGTCCGGACACAACTGGGTGCTGCTGATCCTGGTATTTTCCGGCCTGCTGAATGCCGCTTACTTTCTGCCGCTGCTCTGGCGCGGCTGGTTTGCCGCGCCGGCCGATAACTGGACGACCAACAGCAAGCGCGGCAATGGCCGACCCGGGCTGGGTGAAACCCACTGGATGCTGCTCTGGCCCATGCTGTTTACTGCCGTATTGTCCGTTCTGGTCGGCATCTTTGCTGCCAGCGGCATCAGCCCGCTGGCCTGGAGCCAATTGATTATCAACCGGGAGTTTGGCCTGTGACTGCGCTGCTGTGGTTACTGATCCCGCTGCTGCCCTTGCTGGCTGCTGCCAGCCTCTGGCATCTGCCGGCACGGGCTGGTGGCTGGCTCTGGGTGTGTGCACTGCCCGGCCTGCTACTGAGCATATGGCCGGCTGCCGACCTGCAATTACCCATGCTCTGGCCGGGAGCTCAGTGGGGTCTGACGGATAGCCTGGGGCAGATCTGGCTGGGTTTCAGCGCGCTGCTATGGCTGATTGGCAGTCGCTTTGCCAGCTTCGACTTGCACGGCGACCCCCATGCGCGACGTTTCTGGGCCTGCTGGTTACTGGCGCTAAGCGGTAACCTGCTGTTGATCATTGCCGCCGATGCTGCCAGCTTTTATATCGGCTTTACCCTGATGAGCCTGGCGGCCTATGGCCTGGTCGTCCATCTGGGCGGCCCGAAACCCCGCCAGGCCGGACGCATTTATCTGCAATTGGCCGTGCTGGGTGAAATGCTCCTGTATGCCGGGTTGATGATGCGCGTACATGAAGCGGGCGGCTTGTTACTGCTAGCCGACTGGCAACAGGTACCACTTAGCCCGCTGACCGCCGCATTGCTACTCGTTGGTTTCGGCCTCAAGGCCGGCTTCTGGCCGCTGCATGTGTGGCTACCGCTGGCGCATCCGGCCGCACCGGCGGCTGCCAGCGCGGTGCTGTCCGGCGCCATGATCAAGGCAGGCATTCTTGGCCTCTGGCGCTTTATGCCGGAAAACGATCCACTCTTGCAGAGCTGGGGACCTGCGCTGGTCATCGTCGGCCTGATCAGCGCATTGCTCGCGGTGGTGCTCGGGTTGCTGCAAAGTAAAGCAAAAACCGTACTGGCCTATTCATCAGTCAGCCAGATGGGCTATCTGTTGATCATTCTGGCGCTGGCCTGGCAGATTCCCGACAGTCGCCCGGCGATGGGGTTATTGTTGGCGCTGTATGCCTGCCATCATGCCCTGGCCAAGGGCGCACTCTTTATGGGGGCCGGCCTGGGTGCACACTTCCGCCTGCCCATCAGCAGCCTGATCTTGCTGCTGATCCCGGCACTGGCGCTGGCTGGCCTGCCGCTGAGCAGCGGCGGCGCGGTAAAAACACTGCTCAAGAGTGCCTTTGCCGACGGACCGCAAGCGGTCTGGCTGGGCCTGCTGACCCTGGGCTCACTGGCTACCGCCACCCTGGTGCTGCGCGCCTGCTGGCTGATTCGCCAACAACAGGCGCAACAGACACATCAGACACCCCGCGGGCAGTGGCTGCCCTGGGCAATGCTGTGCTTGCTGCCATTATTACTGCCATGGCTGTTGCCCGATATGCGTGCTGCCCTGTTCAGCAGCCTGCCGGTGTATGCCCTCTGGGGCTTGCTCTGGCCATTGTTGCTGGCCACAGCTCTGGTTGCGGTAATACTGCGCTTGGGCTGGAAAGTACCCACTGCCTTGCTGCGGCTACCCAACCCGACATTATTGGCCTCATTGCGCCTGAAAGGCCTGGTACAACACCCTCCCCTGCCACCGCTAGAGTCCGTCAGCCGGCGCCAGGACTGGCGCGACAAGGAACGCAACTGGAACCGCTTCTGGGCCAGCCGCACGGTGGCCAGCAGCATCGCCGTGATACTGACGCTGCTGCTGTTGGGGTGGGTGCTTTAGGTCTGAATGGGCAACACCGGTGGCATAGTCCTAGCGTTGACCAGCTTGCGAGTTACCGAACAAAGTGTCCGAGAAACATCCTTTTCAGCGGAGCAACCGCTCTGAGAAGCTGTCGCTCGTTTGTCATCCCCGAGCACTATGCTGGAAGGCATTGGCGGCGCAAATCACTAAATTGTCCAGCTCAACCGGATGGCCCGGAGTCAAGAAATCATATGCAAACCCCAGCAACAGAATCCCGTTATGAATTCCGCATTTTTGGTCAGAACTTTGCGCACTGGCATAAACGCATGGCACGACTGTCGGAGCCCGTACCAGAG
>SKFV01000079.1 GCA_007117785.1 Pseudomonas sp. | reverse complement strand
TGTTCACCCTAAATGAGGGGATTCATGGCAACCTCGGTGGTATGGGCAAGCCTGCTTTGTACAGCAAGGCCAAATTGGGTACCAAGAACCTGATTACCCGCTACATTGAGGAAATCTGTGGCGCACTTAATGATCTCAATGAAGTGGATGACAAGATCATCCCCCTGGCGGAGAAACAGGATTTTTTCCAGCGTGCCAGCCACTGCTATGGCCGCTCCGCGCTGATGCTGAGCGGCGGGGCTGTGCTCGGGTTTTTCCATGCCGGGGTGCTCAAGGCCTTGTTTGATCGTGGCCTGTTGCCAGAAATTATTTCCGGCTCCAGCGCCGGTTCAATTCTGGCCGCAACGGCCTGTACTCATGCTGATGATGAACTCAAGGAACGGCTCTCTCTGGATAATCTGCACCATGAAGTGGATGAAGCCGAGCAGATTCGGCCAGTGCTGTCACTCATGGGTAATGGCCGGCCGAACATGGACGCAGACAACCTGCGGGATTACCTGCAGCACATTGTGCCTGACCTGACCTTCCAGGAAGCATTCGAGCGTACCGGGCGCAAATTGAATATCACGGTGACCGGTCTCAGCCCACGTCAGGCACCGCGCCTGCTGAATGCGATTACGGCACCCAATGTGTTGGTACGTTCAGCGGTGATGGCCTCCTGTGCCATTTATGGCATTTACCCGCCGGTTACCCTGATGTGCCGCAATGCGGCGGGTGAAACCGCACCCTACCTGCCAGATGAAAAGTGGATCGACGGCTCCTTTGCGGATGACCTGCCGGCCAAGCGACTGGCGCGCTTGTATGGCGTCAATCACTTTATCTCGAGCATGACCAACCCGGCTGCATTGGCGATTACACCCGACCCTGACAGGCCGAGCAATCCCTTGCGCAGTCTGCTCAACTTCCAGGGCCGTCTGCTGAAACTGGGTACCGCGGAAACCTTGCGCTTCAGCCGTCAGCATATCCGTATCAAGTCGCCTGTGCTCAGCCTGGTCCAGCATCTGACCTATGGCGTGCTGGCACAGGAATATACGGCGGATATCAATATCTTCCTGCGTAATCGCTGGGATCACCCTCTACGCCTGTTGGCGCCGCCAACCCGAGAGGCGATGCATCGCCTGATCTATGAAGGCGAGCGCTCGACCTGGGATCGTATCGAAATGGTCCGTAACTGCACGGCGATCAGTCGTACCATGGATGGTATTTTGCATCAGCGTGGCTGGGAGGTCTGAGCTGGCACCGGAAATGGGGGCTTTCAACTGCGGCTGAGTGCGCGCGATAATGACACTTATTTGCTCAAGGAATGCCCCATGACCGATACCCTGCCGCTGCACGCCTGCCGCATTGCCCTGCCGGAAAGCCGCGAGCTGGACCTGTTCGCCGACATGCTACTCAAGCGCGGCGCACAGGTTGTGCGCTGCCCGTTGGTGTCGATTCACGATGCACCGGATCAGAAACCGGTCGTGCAGTGGTTGCAGGATTTTGTCGCCAGTCCGCCGGATGATCTGATCTTGTTGACCGGCGAGGGTTTGCGCCGCTTGTTGGCCGCCGCCGAACGGACAGACCCGAAGCTGCGTGATGACTTTGTTGCTGCCCTGAACCAGGTACGCAAGATTACCCGAGGGCCCAAGCCTGGCGCGGCTCTGCGCAAGGTCGGCCTGAAGGCGGATCTGCTGGCTGATGAGCCGACCACAACGGGCGTCATCGCCACTCTCAACCGTGACGATATGACCGGTCGTGATGTTGCGGTTCAACTCTACGGCACTGACCCCAACCCTCTGTTGATCGACTTCCTGCATCGTGTGGGATGCGCCCGCGTCCGTCAGATCGCACCCTATGTCTATGCCGATGATATCGAAGACAGCCAAGTCAGTGATCTGATCCAGCGTTTGCAGGCCGGTGAGCTCAATGCCATGGCCTTCACCAGCGCGACCCAGGTGCGCCGGCTGTTCCAGATCGCCCGCCATCAGCCGGAGGGCGAGCAGGGATTGCGTAAGGCGCTGGCCGGACTCTGTGTGGCCGCCGTCGGCCCGGTGGTTGCCGATGAGCTGCGTGAGCGGGATGTACAGGTTGATCTGATGCCGGAGAGCAGCTTTTTCATGAAGCCGCTGGTGCGCGAACTGGTCAAGGCCTTCAATCCTGCGGCAGTTGATGATTGACCCCGCGTATTGGCGCAGCAACAATGCAACTGACCGTCCACTACTGATCCCAGCCGTTAATAACCTCAAGGATGCTTGATGAGCACAGAGCCTGCCGCCCTGCAATTGACCCCAGACCAACTCACCATGCCGATCGATCTGCAAGCGCTCGGCTTCACCACCACCGATGATCTGGAAGCCTTTCGCGGGATTCTTGGCCAGGAGCGGGCTGTTGAAGCCCTGCAGTTTGGCGTCGCCATGCACCGGCCGGGTTACAACGTCTTTGTTATGGGTGAGCCGGGCACCGGACGCTTTTCCTATGTGACCCGCTACCTGAAGACCGAGGCCAAGCGTCAGGTCACTCCGCAGGACTGTGTCTTCGTCAACAATTTCGATGAACCGCGTGAGCCGAGAATGCTCAGCCTGGTACCGGGCAGCGCCGGCGAGCTGATCGACGATATTACCCAGTTGGTCGACAATCTGCTGGCTACCTTTCCGGCGGTATTCGAACACCCGGCTTACCAGCAGAAGAAGAGCACCATTGATCGTGCCTTCAATCAGCGTTATGACCGGGCGATCGACTCGGTAGAGCGTGCTGCGCTGGAAAAGAGCATCGCCATTTACCGCGATGCGCAAAACATTGCCTTCACCCCGATGAAAGACGGCAAGGCGCTGGACGAGGCGGATTTTTCCCAGTTGCCGGAAGAGGAGCGTGAAAGGTTTCATGCGGATATTTCCAGCCTGGAAGAGGTGCTCAATGAAGCGCTGTCCAGCCTGCCGCAATGGAAGCGTGAATCCAGCAACCAGCTCCGCGAGTTGAATGAAGTCACCATTTCTGACGCCCTCGAGCCTTTGCTGGCGCCGCTGCTGGAGAAGTACAGCGGCAATCAGGAAATCTGTGATTACCTGCATGCCATGCAGCAGAACCTGCTGAAAACCGTGATCGATCAGCTGGTAGAAGAGCGCGCCCTCGAGGCCCGTCCGGACGCCTATAAAAAGCAGATGCTGATCGAGCAGTATTGCCCAAGCCTGGTGGTCGGCCATCACAGCAGTGGCGGTGCTCCTGTCGTGCATGAACCACATCCATCCTATGACAATCTGTTCGGCCGGGTGGAGTACAGTTCGGAGCAGGGTGCGCTGGTCACCAGTTACCGGCACATCCGTCCCGGTGCCTTGCACCGTGCCAATGGCGGCTACCTGGTCCTGGAAGCGGAAAAGCTGCTGGGTGAACCCTTTG
>SKFV01000126.1 GCA_007117785.1 Pseudomonas sp. | reverse complement strand
CAGCTCCCAGCTTTCATTGATGCCATTAAGTTCGGCGCTCAGCTCGGCGAGCTCGTTTTCCAGTTGCGGAATGCGTTCGGCCTGCCCGGGTGCATCCTGCAGATCATTGTTTGGGATCCATACAGTACTACCCGACTCCGTGCGCACCTGAGTGTAACTGCCTTGCCGGGTAATCATCTCGACCGGGTCGCCAGAACGTAAGGCACCCACGATGCGGTGGCCATCCGTCGGTCCGCTACGCACATAGGTATTCAGGCTGTCACTGACCCAGCGGGCATTCTCGGCGGGTTCGTCGGCATGAACCGGGGACAGCATCATCAGGCTCAGGGATAGTGGTAGAACAGACGCAAGCGTGGTACGGAATGAAGTCATTATATTGGGTCGCAATCAGGTTTCGGTGGTCGTCGATACCGGTGTCGGCGCATGAGGTTCAGCCAACTGACCCCGTGATGTCGGGCAAGTTCATTACGCAGGGCTTATTGGCTGAGCAGCATTATTATGCGGGCAGGCAGCGCTGAGAGCAAAAGTGGCGATCTGCTGGCAAAGATAAGCCAGCACATCAGACAGGCTTGTCGACTGTTTCAGAGGTTAGCGCCAGAGTTCTTTTGGCATGGTGACCAGTTGGGTGCCGGAGGCTATGTCCTGCCAGGTGCGCGATTGCTTGTCGAACAACATCCACCAGAAACCCAGACCGGCGAGGGCGAGGGCGACAAAGCCGACGGTAAAACGCAGCAAGGCCTGCTTCCAGGTGATTGAGCGGCCGTCAGTTTGTTGTGCGCGAACCCGCCAGGCCTGCATGCCGAGTGTCTGGCCTTTCAATGTCCACATCCAGGCCAGGTAACCGAACAGGCCCAGCAGCAGGATAATGGCTAGCAACGGGTCTCGATCCAGCGCACCGGACTCGGACAATGCCTGCAGTTTTTCCCCGCCGTAGACAAGACGCAGGATGCCCTGCTGGTAGAACAGGGTCAGACACATGATCAGAGCAATACCGAGCAACCAGTCATACAGCAGCACGCCCATTCGGCGAATCAGACTGGTGGTCGGGAAGTCACCCTCAGGTGTTAGTTGCTTGACGGCCATGGTTCAGATCCGTGTCAGGGGTGGTTGGGCAAAGCGCACCTCGCCAAGGCCGTGTTGCATCAAAGCGCGGATATTGCCGTGGGCATCCCCGTCGGGGTCAGCCAGCACCGCCTGGTAATGTTCGGCGAAACAGTGCAGTGCCTGTTGATCGCTCAAGCCCTGGTCCATCGCCATGGCCAAAACCTTGCAGGACCCTTGATTCTGCTCGGCACTGTTGTGCAGGGGGCCGTTGTCAAAGGCACTGGGTGTGTAACTGTAGTGCTGCTCGATAAAGCTCAGGGTATCGGCAAAGGTATGCTCGGGCTGGCCGAGGCGGGCAATAAAGGTTGCTGGGGTCATGAGTCTTTCGCTTGTTCGAAGGCGGCCAGTTGTTCCGGCGTTGCCTCTTTCTGGTATTTTTCTTTCCACACGCTGTAAGGCATGCCGTAGATAGCTTCGCGGGCCTCGTCGGCACTTACGCTGATATCCAGATCGTCAGCGGCAGACTTGTACCACTTGGCCAGGCAGTTACGGCAGAAGCCGGCCAGGGTCATGAGTTCGATGTTCTGTACATCCTTACGGCTATTCAGGTGCGCCAGCAGGGTGCGGAAGGCGGCAGCTTCCAGTTCAGTGCGTTCTTGCTCGGTCATGATCCACTCCAGTTGCGGGGGCTGCACGGATATTAGCAGAACCACAGCCAATCACAGCAGCCTGGAATACATCTTATCTGACATGCCGACCGCCGTTGACCACCAGGTTGGAGCCGGTCATGAAATCAGCCCGCATTATGTAATCTACGCTGCTAATGATGGGTTCGGCTTTGGGTTCTTTCTGGATTTTCGACTTCTTGACCGTTTTCGCCTGGTAGGCAGCGTCACTGCCCTCTTTCAGATAAAGCAGACCGGGTGAGATGGCATTGACGCGCACGGTCGGCGGGAACAGCTTGGCAAATGACAGGGTGGTGTTCAGCAGGGCGGTCTTGGCGGCGGCATAGCCGACATGGTTCTTGCTGCCTCGAGTCGCGTTATCATCACAGATGTTGATGATGTCGAAACGCGGAGCGCGGGTGATCAGCTCGCTGAGGCCCAGATTGATCCTGATCGGTGTGGCCACGTGCAACGCCAGCATCGCGTCGATATTGACCGCCGTATCATCCAGCCAGAGAGAGGCGTTGTGAATGATGGCGCGCAGGTTCGGGTGTTCTTGCTTGATATGGCTGATCAAAGCGTCAACATCGGTACTCTGGGTCAGGTCGGCACACTGATAATCTACACCGCTGATCGGCTCCCGCGGCGGATTGCGCGATACGCCGACCACCTGATAGCCAGACTGTTGCAGGTGCAGCGCCAGGTCGTGGCCTACCCGTTTATTGCAGCCAGTGAGAAGAATCGACTCTTTCATGTGCGGGATCAGCTGATCAGTTGCAGGAATTCCTGACGCGTATTTACCGACTCACGGAACATGCCGAGCATGACCGAGGTGCGCATCAGGGAGTTCTGCTTCTGCACGCCACGCATCATCATGCACATGTGCTTGGCTTCGATAATCACACCAACACCCTTGGCATTAGTGACCGATTGCACCGCATTGGCAATCTGAAGGGTCAGATTTTCCTGGATCTGCAGACGGCGGGCATACATATCGACGATGCGTGCAACTTTGGACAGGCCGACTACTTTGCCTTGCGGCAGGTAGGCAACATGCGCCTTGCCGATAAACGGCAGCATATGGTGTTCACACATGGAGTACAGCTCGATGTCCTTGACGATGACCATTTCGTCATTGTCCGAGTCGAACAGTGCACCATTGACGATCTCGTCCAGCGTTTGCTCATATCCGTGGCAGAGGAACTGCATGGCCTTGGCCGCGCGCTTGGGCGTATCTTTGAGTCCACCGCGCTCCGGGTCTTCTCCCAGGTTGCACAAAATCTGGTGGTAGTTGTCAGTCAATTTGTCCAGGCTCATGCTGTTCTCGTCATGGGTATCGATTGAGGGCAACAATGCTAGCACGCTTTGCAAATCAGCGGCATGCACGCATTGCGTGGTGTCAGGTTCAGGCCATGGCCATCAGCTACCGGGGTACCGCCGGCAAGGTAGTGATGGTCACGACCTGAATACAGGTTATACTATGTACAAGACTTATGCAGTAAGTGTTTTCTGTAAAAGTATTGTGCTGAATATGTCTGCACGCCAACAGCGCATGCGAGGGGGTGTCATGCAATTATCCGAGTTGAAGAAAGCGCGTAGAAAGCTGGGTTATCAACGCGTCGATATCGTCAGCCATAGCTGCCTGGGCAAGTTCTTGGTTCGGCTGCGATGGCCT
>SKFV01000200.1 GCA_007117785.1 Pseudomonas sp. | reverse complement strand
TGACTCCGCAGCTGCAGCAAGCCATCCGATTGCTTCAGCTATCCAGCCTGGACTTGCAGCAGGAAGTCCAGGAGGCGCTGGAAGTCAATCCCATGCTGGAAATGGCCGATGATGGCGATGACGATTACACCGCAGCCGGCAAGAACGAGCAAAGCGAAGGCGGCGATCACGACAATGGCGAAGAAGCTCCCGCCGTTACCCTGCCTGACCCGATAGAGTTCGAGTCCCGGCAACCCAATGCCGACGCCCCGGAAGGCAAGTTCGATGAAATTCCCAACGATCTGCCGGTCGATACCCAGTGGGAAGATGTCTACCAGACCTCAGCCAGCTCCCTGCCCAATCAGGATGACGACGAATGGGATTACACCTCCCGTACCGGCACCGGTGAAACCCTGCAAAGCCACCTGGAGTGGCAGCTCAACCTGATACCGCTGTCGGATACTGATCGGCTGATTGCCGAATCGCTGATTGATGCCATCAATGCCGACGGCTATCTGGAAGAAACCCTGGAAGAAATCCTCGAGTCCTTCGATCCCGAACTGGAGATTGAAGCGGATGAAGTGGAAATGGTGCTGCATCGCATCCAGCAGTTTGAGCCCGTCGGCGTTGGGGCGCGTAGCCTGAGCGAATGCCTGAGCCTGCAGCTGCGTCAGTTACCAACGGACACACCGCTGCTGGAACAGGCGCTGCGACTGGTCAAGGATCATCTGGAACTGCTCGGCAGCCGAGACTTTGTCACCCTGATGCGCCGCACGCGGATGAAGGAAGAGCAGCTTCGTGACGTGATCAACCTGATCCAGACACTTAACCCGCGCCCCGGCAATGAAATTGCCTCAGGGGAAGCCGAATACGTGATTCCCGACGTCATCGTGCGCCGGGAAAAGGACCGCTGGGTGGTCGAACTGAATCAGGAAGCGGTACCCAAGGTGCGGGTCAACGGCCAGTACGCCGCCATGGTGCGCCGCGCTGACAGCAGCAGTGACAACACCTACCTGCGCAACCACCTGCAAGAGGCGCGCTGGTTCATCAAGAGCCTGCAGAGCCGCAACGAAACCCTGATGAAAGTAGCCAGCCAGATCGTCGAGCATCAGCGTGACTTTCTCGAGCAGGGTGAAGAAGCCATGAAGCCGCTGGTGTTGCACGATATCGCCGAAGCTGTTGGCATGCACGAGTCGACAATATCCCGGGTGACCACCCAGAAATTCATGCATACGCCGCGCGGCATCTTTGAATTGAAGTACTTTTTCTCCAGTCATGTCAGCACCAGCGAGGGTGGTGAGTTCTCGTCTACCGCCATTCGTGCGCTGATCAAAAAGCTGGTGGCTGCAGAAAACCCGAAGAAACCATTGAGTGACAGCAAGATCGCTGGTTTACTGGAAGAACAAGGTATTCACGTGGCCAGACGTACCATTGCCAAATATCGCGAATCGCTCAATATCGCACCCTCGAGCGAGCGCAAACGGCTGGTGTAAGCCAGCCAGGTTTTGCAGTGCAGGACCGGGCAAACATATTGCCCACAGCAAAAACGCCAATCAGGAGGCATTCTATGCAACTCAATATCAGCGGACATCAGCTCGATATCACCGACGCCCTGCGCGATTACGTCACCGAAAAAATGGCCCGCCTGGAGCGCCATTTCGACAAGATCACGAATGTGCAAGTCACTCTCGAAGTAGAAAAACTACGCCAGAAAGCGGAAGCCACCCTGCATATTGCCGGTGGCGAAGTCGTCGCCAACGCTGACCATGAAGACATGTACGCTGCCATTGACCTCTTGACCGACAAGCTTGATCGCCAGTTGATCAAGCATAAGGAAAAGACCATTGATCGCCAACAAGGCGCCAACGCGCGCTAAGGCCTGAACGCATACCTCATGCAAATATCACAAATCCTCAGCCCTGATCGTACCTTCGCCGGTGTTCAGGGCGTTTCCAAAAAACGCGTGCTGGAACTGACCGGGAAACTGGTCGCCCAGCACACCAGTCTCGATGCTGATGCCATTTACGACAGCCTGATTGCCCGGGAAAAACTCGGTTCAACCGGCTTTGGACATGGCATTGCCATCCCTCATTGTCGCTTGTCCGGTTGCAGCAAAGCCGTCGGCGCTTTACTGCAACTGGACAGCAAGATCGATTTTGATGCCCTGGATGGTGAGCCGGTTGATCTGATTTTTGTCTTGCTGGTCCCGGAAGAAGCCACCGAAGAGCATTTGCAGATCCTCAAAATGCTCGCAGAACGCCTCGACCAACCGACGCTGCGAGCCGCCCTGCGCAAAGCCGCGAATGCCGAGGACCTGTATCAGGTCATGGTAGACGCCGGCACCGGAGGCTGAGAGGCATGCGATTGGTGGTCGTCAGTGGTCGCTCCGGCTCGGGCAAGAGTACTGCCCTGCACCTGCTGGAAGATAACGGCTTCTACTGCATCGATAATCTGCCCGCTGGCTTGCTTCCGGAACTGGCACGTCAAGCCAAACACCACAAGTCGCATCTACCGAAGGTTGCGGTCAGTGTTGATGCCCGCAACCTGCCCAGTGATCTGGCGCGTTTTCCCGACCTGCTGAAGCAGGTGCGAGCGTCTGGCATCCAGTGTGATGTACTGTTCCTGGCAGCCACTGATGAAGTGCTGATCAAGCGCTTCTCCGAAACCCGGCGCAAGCACCCACTGACCGATGGCAACCTCTCATTACCTGAAGCCATTGCCCAGGAACTGGAGCTGCTGGCACCCATCATTGATCTGGCCAGTCTGAAGGTAGATACCAGCCATCTGACCCTGTATCAGTTGCGTGATGAGCTCAAGCAACGGCTGCTGACCAACCAGGGCCAGGGGGTATCCATCCAGGTACAGTCCTTTGGCTTCAAGCGCGGCGTGCCCGTAGATGCTGACCTGGTGTTCGATGTGCGCTGCTTGCCCAACCCGTACTGGAAGCCTGAATTACGTCCCTTTTCCGGCCGTGACGAAGAAATCCGCACCTACCTGGATGCCTTGCCGGAAGTCGAGGACATGTACCAGGATATCTACCAGTTTCTGCACAAATGGCTGCCGCGCTACGCCGCCGGCGAGCGGAGCTATATGACCATCGCCATCGGCTGCACCGGCGGTCACCACCGCTCGGTGTATATTGCCGAACGCCTGATCAGGGAACTGGGCACGCACAACCAGAATCTTCTGCTTCGCCACCGCGACCTGCCCTGACGACTCATGCCTACCCGCAACCTCACCATCATTAACAAACTCGGCCTGCACGCTCGCGCTGCCGCCAAATTTGTTGCTGTAGCGCAAAAACACGGCTGCCAGATTCAGATTGGCAAGTGTGAAAACACCCTGGTCGACGGCAAAAGTATCATGCAGGTGATGATGCTCGCCGCCAGCAAAGGCACTGACGTTTGTATCTGCTGCGAAGGCGA
>SKFV01000017.1 GCA_007117785.1 Pseudomonas sp. | reverse complement strand
GGTAGAGCGATTCCAGGGTGCCGAATTGTTCGGCAATCTGCAGTGGGGCGTGGTTGGGCAGCATGATACCACCTGAGCCGATACGGATTGACTCGGTTCCGGCGGCGAGAAAGCCCATCACCACGGAGGTAGCGGCGCTGGCAATGCCCGTCATGTTGTGGTGTTCAGCAACCCAGTAACGCTGGTAGCCGAGGCTTTCAGAATGCTGTGCCAGTGCCAGGCTGTTGTGCAGGGCATCACGCGGTGTCTTGCCGGCGGGTACCGGGCAGAGGTCTAGCACGGACAGTGGAATCGGCATGGTTGCATTGCTCAGTTAGTATCGAGGAATTTTATGCTACTGTCGTAATATCAAACTACAAGTGCATTCACGGGCGCATTCAAATGGTATTTCCTGTGGTGAAGTGGCGATGTCAGGTCGCTGGTCTGTGTACCATGCTGGCAATGTCTGCCAGTGCTGGGCTGATGGCACAAACCCTGAGCCTGCAGCTTACCGATGCGGGTGGTAATCCGCTTGCCGGTGCCGTGGTGCTGGTCGACACGGGTCAGCCTGTCGAGCCATTGACGGATGCGGTTATGGATCAGGTCGATATGCAGTTTACCCCACATGTTCTGGTGGTGCCGCCTGATACTGAAGTGAACTTCCCCAACAGCGACGATGTGCGTCATCACGTATATTCGTTTTCGCCCGCCAAGCGCTTTGAATTGCGACTGTTCAAGGGCTCCGAAGCCCCCCCGGTATTATTTGACCAGACTGGCGCTGTGGTGCTTGGCTGCAACATTCATGACCGTATGCGTGGCTTTATTCTGGTTGCTGAACAGGGTCGACACGGGTTCAGCGACAACGCGGGTGAGGTCGAGTTGACTGATTTGCCTTCGGGTGAGTGGTCAGTGGCTGTCTGGCACCCGCGGCTGCAGGATGCTGCACCGCTGGAGCTGGGCGTGCTGGCGGCTGGCACGCATAGTCTGCAACTTGATCTGCCTGCTGAGGCCGCTGAGGCCGAACCAGAGCTCTCCCCGCTACAACGGCGTTTCCGTCGGGCGGCAGGCCATGCTGAAGATTAAACGCTTGCGTACCCGGCTGATGCTGGTGCTGACAACGCTTTTGGCGGTTGTGTTGCTGGCTGTGTTTGCTGCCGTGTTGAATACCACCAGCAACTCTGCGGAACGTCAGGCGCATCAGCAACTGGATGTCGGGGCCAATGTTCTCGACCGTTTGCTGGCACTGCGTGCGCGTGAGCTGGCCAATGCTGCAGAAATCCTGGTGGCGGATTTTGGTTTCCGTGATGCGGTGGCCAGTGGTGATATGCCGACCCTGGCGTCTGCGTTGCGCAATCAGGCATCACGTATCGGTGCGGATCAGGCCCTTTTTCTGGATACCGATGGCCGGGTACGAGTTACCAGTCAGGGTGTGGTGGCCGGGATAGATGATCTGGATTTGCAGGCGATGCAACCTTTGCCTCAAGGGGGGATGTTGGCCGTACTGGGCGGGCAGCCCTATTTGCTGGTCGAGGCCCTGGTACATGCGCCCAGGTTGATGGGTCAGGTAGTGCTGGCATTTGCGCTGGACGCCGAATTGGCTGCTGACATGCGCACACTGACCGGGCTGGAAGTCAGCTTTGTTACCCGTGAGCAGCATCAGGTGGTGGATCAGGTAGCCACCCTCACAGACTTTGTGCCAGCCAGTGAGCAGCATGGCGAAGCCATGCGCGTGCTGGGTGGTGAGCAATATATCACTACCCGTCTGGAGTTGTTGAGCGAAGCCCCCTGGGCTGTTTACGCAGAAATGCTCAGCCCCTTGCGGGAGGCGCTGGCAATCTTTGATGTGCTCAAGCGTGAGTTGTGGCTGATAGCCTTGCTGGCATTGGCGGTATCATTTCTTGCCGCTGCACTCTTGGCCAGCAGTCTGTCCCGGCCGGTGAGCGAGCTGGCTGCCATGGCTCGGCGTATTGGTAGTGGTGATTATCGCGCTCAGGCCAGCCTGCAGCGCAGTGACGAGTTGGGTCTGTTGGCGCAGAGCATTGACCAGATGCGAACCGGGATCGCTGAGCGTGAGCAACAAATTCAACACAATGCCCTGCATGACCCCTTGACCGGGCTGGCCAACCTGGCCCGTTTGCATGGACGTCTGGATGAGTCCTTGCAGGCGCGCCAGCAGGGTGTTCTGTTGCTCCTGGCATTAGCGGAAGTGGATGCCATCATTCGTGTCCATGGCCAAGCAGCTTTCGAGCAGGCGATTGTTGATCTGACCGGCACGCTACAGCTGGAGATCGACCATAGCGAGTTGATTGCCTATCAGCCCGGGGAAGGCTTTTTCCTGTTGTTGGAGCAAGAATCACTGGCCCAGGCTGCGGTGTATGCAGACCGAGCGCTGGAGTTGTTGTCAACCGAGGTGCGTATGCCCGGGGGCAAGCAGAGTCTGGTCTGGCTGGCTGGCCTGGTGTTGTGGCCTGAGCAGGGCCACAACGCCGATGAATTGCTGCGTCGGGTGCGTATGGCCGTTTCATCAGCACAGCCTGGAGCTGAGCGGCTGGCGATTTACCAGAGTGAGCGTGATCAAGCTTATCAACGGCGCATGCAGTTGATCCGTGATTTACGCCATGCGGAGCGTCTGGATGAGCTGGGTGTCGTGTTTCAGCCCAAGCTGTGCATGGCCACCGGCAAAGTGCTTGCGGTGGAAGCGCTGATGCGTTGGCGGCATCGCCAACTGGGTCCGATAGGGCCGGACGAGTTTATCGGTCTGGCCGAGGAGACCGGCAGTATTGGCTTGCTGACGACGTGGATGCTGGAAGCCGTTATGGTCCAGCAGCAGCGCTGGCAGGCAGCTGGCTGGTTTATTGAAGTGGCGATGAATGTATCCACCCGGGACCTGGAAAATGCAGACTTTCCATCACAGGTCCGTGATGCCCTTGAGCGATACCAGATTGCCCCGCATTGCCTGTCACTGGAAGTGACGGAAAGCGCCTTGATGCGCGACCCAGAGGGAAGCATTGTCAACTTGCGTCGCCTGCGTGACTTGGGTATTAGTCTCGCAGTAGATGACTACGGTACCGGTTATTCCTCATTGGCAACGCTGAAAAGTTTGCCGGTACAGGTGCTCAAGATCGATAAATCCTTTGTCCTCAATCTGGCCCAGAGTGAGGATGATGCGGTGATTGTGCGCTCGACCATCGAGCTGGCACACAATATGAATTTGCAGGTGGTCGCCGAGGGTATTGAAGATGAGGCCAGCCTGAACTGGCTGCGTGAGCATGGCTGCGAGATCGGTCAGGGCTATTTTATCAGCCACCCGCTGCCGGCAGTGGAGTTGGCGCAATGGCTGCAGGCACGTGAAGAAAAGGTAACCCAAGGAAGTTGATTGTTATGTGCAAAGCAACCCGAACTCTGTTGTTCTCACGCCCGTTGGGCCTGAGTTGTGTG
>SKFV01000195.1 GCA_007117785.1 Pseudomonas sp. | reverse complement strand
GTTTAGCGATAGAAGAAATGGTCGCAGACGATTATCATGCTGCCAGAGCGTATTCTGCGTGATTTGAATAACAAGATTGTGGGGGCACGATGCTGCAAAGAATGAGGGACAACTCGCAAAACTGGATCGCCAAGGTGATCGTCGGCGTCATTGTGCTTGTGTTTGCCCTGACCGGTTGGGAATCCATCAGTCGTTTTACCAGCAGCGAAAACAAGGCTGCCGAAGTCAATGATCGCGTCATTACCCGCCCTGAACTGGATCGCGCCGTGGCACTGCAGCATCGCCAGTTGCTGCAACAGATCCAGCAGATGGGTAATGATATGTTCGATCCCAGCTTGATCGACGAGAATCTGCTGCGTGAGTCGGTACTCGACGATCTGATTGATCGCGCTGTTTTGCTGGACGGGGCCTCTCAGGCCAACTTCTATATTTCCGATGCCATGATTGATCGACTGATTCTGACCACGCCGGACTTTCAGGTCGATGGTCAGTTCAATGCTGACCGCTTTGATGCTGTCATTCGTGGTATGGGCATCTCTTCCCGCCTCGCCTTCCGTGACCTGGTGCGTGAAGAACTGAAAATCAGCCAGTTGCGCAACGCCATGGAAGCCACCGCTTTCGCTACCCCCAGCGAGCGCATGCACCTGGCACGCCTGGAGCAGCAAACGCGTGATTTCGCCGTGATTGATCTGGCTTACAGTCGCGAAGGTATCAGCGTCACGGAAGAAGACGTAGCCGAGTATTACGAGGCCAATGAGCAGGATTTCATGACCCAGGAAAAAGTCGTGCTGCAGAGCCTGACGCTGCGCCGCAGCGACTTTTTTGATCAGGTTACTGTCGATGAAGCAGAGATCGAAGCCCTGTATCAGCGGGAAATCGGCAATCTGGCTGAACAGCGCCGTGCCGCCCACCTGCTGATCGAAACCGATTCAATTGATGATGAAGAGGCCCAGGCGCGGATTGCCGAAGCGCTCGAGCGTCTTGCTGCCGGTGAAGATTTCGCAACTGTGGCGCGCGATATGTCCGATGACAGCGGTAGCGCAAACGATGGCGGTAATCTGGGTATTGTTGCGCGTGGCAGTATTGGTGCAGCCTTCGAAGAAGCTCTGTTTGCACTGCAAGAAGGCGAAATCTCTGACCCGGTGCGCACCAGTGATGGTTTGCATCTGATCAAATTGACTCGGCTGCAGGCTCCCGAAGTGCCCAGCCTTGAATCCATGCGTGAAACTCTGGAAGAAGAAATCAAGACGGGCCTGGTTGAGCGTCGTTTTGTAGAAGCCAGCCGCGAGCTGTCCAACCTGGCTTATGAGTCAGCCGACCTTCAAGAGCCAGCCGAAGCGCTGGGTCTTGAAGTGGTCACTCATGAGCCTGCAAGCCAGCATGCTGGAGAAGGCCTGACTGCCAATCCGCGTGTCATGCAAGCCGCTTTTTCCGAGGAAGTCCTGCAGGATGATCTCAACAGCAGCCTGATCGAGCTGGATGCTGATACTGCCGTGGTGATTCGGGTCAAAGAGCATCTGCGTCCGAGCTTGCGACCCCTGGAAGAAATTCGTGACGAAGTGGAAGACCTGCTTGTTTACCGCAAGGCAACCAGACAAGCTCGCGAGCGTGCTGATGAGCTGGTTTCCCAGCTTCGCAGTGGTGAGCTGGATACCGATGCATTGGCTGCAGAGCTGGGCGTTGAGTGGGATCGCCATGAGGCCCTTCGTCGCACATCCAGCGCAGTGCCATCAGGGCTGATACGTCATGTATTTGCCATGCCGGCTCCCAGTAGTGAACGGCCCAGTGTGGCGCACTTTGAGCAGACCGATGGCAGCCGCTGGATTGTGATTCTCAATGGTGTGGCGACGCCAGAGAACCTGGCTGAAGAGGCCGAAGATCCGGAGTACCGTGAATTTGTCGCCGGTCAGACCGGTGAGCAGGATTTTGCCGCCCTGCGGCAGAAGCTCAAGGAGGCCGCGGAAATCACCCGCTACTGAGTTGTTCAAATTCAGCAACAAGACAATGGGCCGTTCTCGGCCCATTGTGCTTTATGGCTTCTGCGTTTGGCGGGTCATGCGCTAAGCTGGATAAAGCCATAAAAACAGGATGCAGTAACGATGCAAGTGCTCAAGCACATGTGGTTATTTGTTCGCACCAATCTGTGGATTATCCCCTTGGCATTATTACTCGCCTGGGGGCTTATTCGTTTTCTTGACCCGGCACCGCCGCGTCATCTGGTTATGACCACGGGTCCTGAAACCGGGGCCTACCATGGTTTTTCCCGCTTGCTGGCCGAGCGTCTGCAAGAGCAGGGGCTGACAATGGAGTTGCGCTCCAGTCAGGGCTCGCTGGAAAACCTGCAGCGGCTGAGTGCAGAAAACTCCGACGTTCACATCGGTATGGTGCAGGGCGGCACGGCTGAGCTGCTCAGCGTTACTGAGCGCAATCGTTTGCAGGCATTGGCTGCGCTCTATCACGAACCACTGTGGCTATTTCAACGGGCGGGGAATCCGGTGGATACCCTGGCTGATTTGAATGCATTACGACTGTCAGTGGGTAGCGAAGGCAGCGGCACATGGGCAGTCGCCAAGGCCTTGTTTGCCGAGGCTGGTCAGCATGAGCGTTTCAACAGTCTCAATGATGGCCTGTGGCAGACGCTCGGCAGTCAGGACGCGGCAAGGGCTTTACATGCTGATGAACTGGATGCAGCCTTTCTGGTCTTGCCGGCGGATCATCCACTGATCCGGGAATTGATTGCCAACGCCGACCTGGAATTGGCTGACTTTAACCAGACTGAGGCCTTGGCCGCGCGCCTGCCATACCTTAATCAGGTGCGTATTCCGATGGGACTGCTGGATATTGCCAATAACTTGCCGGCACGTCCTGCCCATGTGCTGTCTCCGGTGGCCACGCTGGTCGTCAATCAGGATTTTCACCCGGCACTGGCCACGCTGATTCTGCAGGAAACCCGTGAAATTCTGCGTGAGGGCACCTTGCTTGATGCCCCCGATGCTTTCCCGGCGGCCAGCCCACTGGACTTGCCCTTAAGCAATGAGGCTGACTATTACCACCGCAACGGTGTGCCTTTTCTGCAACGCTACCTGCCGTTCTGGATCGCGTCGCTGCTGGATCGTTACGTGGTGCTGCTGATTCCCTTTATCGTCATCATGATCCCGCTGTTCCGCAGCATGGGGCCGTTGTATCGGTGGCGCGTTCGTGCTCGGGTATTTCGTTGGTACGGACAGCTGCGGCGAATTGATCGGCTGATTCAGCTAAACAGGATTCAGGCCGAACGCGACAAGGAGCTCGCCAATTTGTACCAGTTGGAAGATGACCTGACCCGGGTAGATGTGCCTCTGTCTTACGCGCACGAGTTGTACACCCTGCACCTGCATGTACGCTACATGATCAATCGCCTTGAGGCGCTGCCAGGTGATGAATAAAATC
>SKFV01000179.1 GCA_007117785.1 Pseudomonas sp. | reverse complement strand
TTACGACGGTACCCATTCGCGCAATGCCAGCTCGATCAACTATGACATCGACGAGTACGCTCAGACCATTGTCAGCATGCTCAAGGATTTCTGCGACCAGCAGGGCTTGCCGCATCCGCACATTTTTTCCGAAAGCGGTCGTGCATTGACCGCCCATCACGCAGTGCTGGTGGTGCAGGTCACGGATGTCGAGCGCTACAACGATACCGTACCGCCGATTGACGATCTCGACGCCTTGCCGGTGGTGATCCGCAACCTGGTTGCCTTGCTGGATCGTGACGATATTGAACTGGTCACCGAAACCTACTGGCGCGCCACCCACTACATCAGCGATGCGGCCAGCCAGTATGCCGAGGGCAAGGTGACCCTGGCGGAAAAGGCACTTGCCGAGCAGTGCTACTTTGCCCTGTGCAATCGTCTGCATGCCCAGCTCAAGGCCCGCCAGCGCTCGCACCGCCAGGTGCTGGACGAGTTGAATGACAAGATGGCCGACAAATACATCTGTAACTTCTCGGTGTTCCAGAGCCTGCCGGACACCTGGGCAATTGATCAGGTGCTGCCGATCATGCCGCTCAACCGGTTGGATGAAGAGCCCCTGCGCCGTGCGGTACTGCAGGATCTGACCTGTGATTCGGATGGCAAGATTCGCCATTACGTGGATGAGCAGTCGATCGAGAACACCCTGCCGGTCCATGACCTGCGCGAAGATGAGGATTACCTGTTGGGGATTTTCCTGGTTGGTGCCTATCAAGAAATTCTCGGCGATATGCACAACCTGTTTGGCGATACCGACTCGGTCAACGTCTATCTGCGCGAAGGCGGACGGGTTGAGCATGGCGGTATCGAAACCCACGACACCATCGAGGACATGCTGCGCTATGTGCACTTTGCCCCGGGTGAGTTGCTGACGCTGTACCGTGACAAGGTCGCCGGCGCCCGTTTGAGCCCGAGCGAAAGAGCGAAAATCCTCGATACCTTACGGCTGGGCTTGACGCGCTCTTCCTACCTGAACGCGGACTGAAAGTTGCCCGGCAGGTGCCCACAGGCACCTGTCGGATTATTCAAAAGCCCTGTTGCCACTGCAGAAGAATGGCCTGCATTGGGGCAGCATTGGCCTGGTGGCCGGGTTGCCGGCTACCGACCCAGGATACACGCAGGTCGCCGCTGTGTCCGGTGTCACGCCGCCAGAAGACTTCCAGATCCATCTGGCGACCATCCGGGGTCAGATCCAGATTGACGGGTTGCAGATTGAACTGGTTGCCGACATAGCCTTGCGCGAGCATCACCTGACTGCGAGCCGACTCCACGCGCAGTGGTTGCTGCAGTGCCAACCCCCAGTTATTCCATTGTGCGGCCAGTTGCCAGCTACTGCTGTCGACCCGACCAAGCCGCTGGAGCAAGCCCTGGCCTTCGCCGCGGCTGCGGCCCCAGTGAGCACTGTGCATCAGCCGTACGTCGCCTTGCTGCCATTGACCTGAGAGGCTGAGAAAGCGGGTCTGGCTGTCTTCATCGAGCGCATAGGAGCCACGTCCACGACTACCCAGCAGACCGTCCTGATTGATCATCTGACCCCATTCCAGGCGGGTAGTGTAGTTGTCGCTGATATCCAGGCTGAGGCCAGCCAGCAATCCCTGTCGAATCTCTGAACCCAGGGCAGTCACATGCCAGGACAAGGCGCCCTGTTGGTAAACCTGATGCAGGGCCGTTGACTGTTCCTGAGGGCGTTGGCGCCAGTAGGGTGCATGCTGGCTTACCTGAAGCTGACTGCGACCCACCCAGGCATGTTGACCATGCAGCACATCCAGATTATCGATCTGGCCCCAGTGCAATTGATAATCCGCTGTGCGCATCAGGGTGCTGACCTGACTGGCCAGACGGCCATCAGCATGGCGGTAATGCCAGCCAGTACCGCTGTTTGAAACCGCTACTGGCGCAGCCCCCAGGTTCTGAAGCGCACTGCTACTGGCGTGGCGGTAGGCCGGGGTATAGATTGGCTGGCCCAGATCGACCAGAAAGCCGGCACCTTGGCTATCACTGGCAAAGGCCTGTACCCCTGCGAGCGGGTTGCCGCTACCAAAGGCGGGCCCCAATTGCAGATTGCTGCCGCTGAGCGACAAGGTGTTTTGCGACACCATTTGCAACTCACCTACCGGGCGGGTGGCACGCTCCACATCCAGCAAGCCCTGACCATACAGGTTGCTATTGGCATACACGCCACTTCGTTCAGCAGTAATCAACAGGCGCTGAACGACCTGGCTGCTCGACAGCGTCGGGAAGCTTTCACTGACCAGTGCCAGAGCACCGGTTACCGCAGGCGCAGCCATCGAGGTGCCGGTCAGAACCTGATATTCATCAGTACCGCCGATCCAGGTAGACTGAATGGCCGTCCCTGGTGCTGCCAGACACCAGGCCGCCGCATTGCCACAGGCGCTGGAGCTGCTGTGCAGTTCTCCGGTAGCCCGGCTCACGTTAGCTACCGCCAACCAGTTACTGGCCAGTTCCGGAAAGTGAACCGGTAATGCAGCGAACAACTGCGCATTGTTGCCGCCCTCGTTGCCTGCGGCCCATACATAAACACGTTGATACAGCACGCCGTTACGGAACGCGCTCAACAATGCCGGATAGGCGGCAATAAAGTTGGTGCGACTGAAGGTGTTTGTCGTTTCGCTGACACCCCAACTGTTGTTGAACCAGGTGGCTCCCTCTTGCCGTGCCCAATTCATGCCGGAAGCAATCTGCGCATCGGTGGCGCTGATAACATCCAGATCATCGGTGAAGCGGACGTTCAGTAACTGGGCGCCGGGCGCATAGCCGACGCTGCCGGAACCATCCCGGTTCGCAGCGAGAATGCCCCCTACATGCGTGCCGTGGCCATTCTGGTCAGCGCTGTCAGCGGCCAGCGTGCTTTGATTGAATACGTTGAAATGGCCGGCGATGCGGCCGTCAAACTGGCTGTGTTCTGCGTTGATACCGCTATCGATCAGTGCAACGCGCTGGCCCGTACCGGTGATGCCTCGATCATGCGCTACATGGGCAAAACTGAGCTCGTAGCCGCCGGTAAACAGGTATTCAGCGCCCAGAGGGAGTAGCTTGGCACTGTTATCATCCGGATCAGGAAAGGTCAGGATGGCATCATTTGGGTCGTCTTCGACCGGATCACCACCGCCGCCACCGCCGCCACCGCCGCCACCGCCGCCACCGCCGCCACCGCCTAGCTACACCGTCACCCCATCGGCAGGTGCGAATGGCAGCATCGACCCGAATACAGTGCAAACCATCAATCACGGTGACTCGGTGGACTTCACCATCACATCCGATGCTGACTACGTGATTGACACCGTGACCAGCACTTGTGGCGGCAGCCTGAGTGGCAACACCTACACCACCAGCGCCATCACCGCCAATTGCACCATAGAGGTCAGCTTCACCCTGCCT
>SKFV01000097.1 GCA_007117785.1 Pseudomonas sp. | reverse complement strand
TGCTCCAGCGCACCGCCCTGACCCGTCAGGGTTTGCAGGGCTTCAACCGCACCATCAAGGTCGTCCAGCGCCTTGCTTAACCCTGCGACATCGTCAATCGCCAACCCGTCAAGCTCCTGCTGCAGCTTGCCCAACTCGCCTTCTACATAGGCCACAACCGTGGTTTGAATACCCGCCAGTTGGCCTTCCAGACCGGTTACCCGCTGCTCCAGCGCACCGCCCTGACCCGTCAGGGTTTGCAGGGCTTCAACCGCACCATCAAGGTCGTCCAGCGCCTTGCTTAACCCTGCGACATCGCCAATCGCCAACTCGTCAAGCGCCTGTTCCAAGGTCTCAAGCATCGCGACCAACTTGGGCAGGGACGGCAGGGATGCATCCTTAATCAATCCGATCAAGGTCTCTGCACCGTCAATGGCCTCACCCTCCGCGTCAATGATCCTGACATCCTGAGCACCGTTAGTACCGCTGGCTTCGTCTCGTCCAAACCCGATAAGAATCTTGTCCTGCAGTGCAGCATTGATCGCAATCAAGTCAGCATCATTTGCGGCAACGATGGTTAGACGCCCCAAGCCACTGGCGCTAACCAGAGAGGCACTGTTGATGAACTGCGCAGCCGTCAGCACAACTTCGGAGTTGACGATAAACTCAACGCCTGGAAGGATTTCAACTCCACGTAAATCAACGGTGCCTTTTTTGACCTCGATGGTGTCGAAGTTGGTCAACTTACTGGAGGCCTCAATCCGTACGTAATCCGAGGGATCCTCGAAGTCAAAAATCAGCTGATTGACACCCTCGAGCCCTGAAGTATCCAGAGTCAGCGTCTTTTGCCCAGAAACACCCAGACCATCCATATCTGGCACATCAAATACCAGAGCTTTTTGCTGGTCGATACCTGGTGCCAGGTTGCCACTCAGCATGACTATTGAGCCGTCAGGGACATAAATTTTCAGGGATTGCAGCATTGATTCATTGTTGGACTCAAAATCAACCAATTCAATCTCAATCGTTTGCTGAACACCGCTACGGGTAAAGGTTGCGGTGCCATCCTGATTGAACTGAATCCCAATAAGGCCAGTGGCAGTACCCTCGAAAACGACAGTACCTTCAGTATCGACATTAACACTGAAGGTGTCAGAAGGCGCACTAGCACCACCGCCACCACCACCGCCACCGCCCATACTGGCTGCCGCGCCTATACCGGCGAGTATACCTAAACCACTCAAAAGCCCTGTTGAGGTGCCCGAGGAGCTAGCAGATGGGGGCAATGCCGCCGACGCCTCGTTATCGACTTCATCTCCTTCATCAGCGATTGTGTCAGCAGGGGCAGCGACCTGATCGGAATTGTCCGCAAGCATCAACGGCTCACCATCATCTGCTGACTCAACTGCCTTGTCGTGCTCATCGGTGTTCTTGGTCTTGCGAATCTGGGACCACTGGGCAGCTAACAAGGGGCCCGCTTCATCTGTCAGGATTGGATCCAAGCTGCCAGGCAGGTCATCGTTGATAGCAGGATTTTGCACTGACTTCTCAGGCACTGATACAGAGTCATCACCTTCGTTAACCGCTTGAATCTCAGCGATAGCGTTTAGTTGAGCGTCATCTACATTATTGAAATCAGTCATAAATATTCCATTAAGCTATCAAACATGCGCTGATTATTGGCTCAGCGCTTCAGAATTAGTCATCAATCTTTATACAGCGTTGATCAACTACCTGCGTAACGAATTGCAACATCACTCCGGCAGCATCTACACGCTCTCCATGAAGGCGAACGACGATGCTCACCCTGTGTGCAAGAACAACTCAATTTCATGCACAGTACCTTTCTGTATCTTTCTGATGCTGCCGCCAAGTCCACGCAAACCCGCAACATCACCCTGCTCACTGGCGCAAGTGATATCACTCATGAGTTCAGACATCGCAAAAGCCCCTATGGCCGACGAAGACAGCCTGAGCTGGTGAGCAAGTTTATCAATGCGGATAAAATCGGGTGATGCAGGATTGATATTGTAAATACTGTTGTGAATGTCAGGGCACATATTTACAAGGGCGGCGAGATACTTCTCAATAGCATCAACTACCCAATCCGGTGGATTGGTGTACGATAGTTCTCGCAAATAATAGGCGTTAACATATTTACCTGCAGTCACCCTTTTTGCAGAGAACCCACCGCTAGCCAACATTTGAGTATGCTTGATCATTGCCGGCTTCCTCAGACATATAAAGCATATAACCTTTTCCGCGAGAGGCCCGGATGCTAATGCCCCCAAGCTGCGCCAATTTTGCCTTGAGCCGACCCACCAGCACATCTATCGCACGGTGCGCCGGATCATAGGAGCAGCCGTATAAAGCACGATACAAGCGCTCTCTGGGTACCACCGACCCCTGCCCAGCCCACAGAATCTCCGCTAAAGCATGTTCTTTATCAGTCAGCTTGACTTGACGTTCTTGATAGCGAGCCACCAGATTAAGGGCATTCAATTGCAATGTGTTTTTTTGGTCCGACGCCTGCGGCGGATAAACTAGCATCAAGGGAGCATACACCCGCTCAAGAGCACGCATCCGGGCCAAAAGCTCTTCAAACTGATAAGGCTTGGTCAAATAATCATCTGCACCGGCGTCGAGACACGAAACAATCGTTTCAGTATCCGACTTGTCAGATACCATAATGACAGGCACTTTCATCTCGGACTTGATCGTCCGACAGAGATCCAAGCCGGTTTTATTGCTTCCAGAAAATGTATAATTAATAATGACAATGTTTGGATCAAACTTTTTTGACATCAAACTTTTTACGGCTGTGCCGGGGTTGTCATATACAACACAGGTGTAATGGTTTTTCTTTAATTGATACCCAAGTAGACTTGTGTATGCTTTGTCACTATCAATTGCGCAGACTGTTTTCATTCCACCTCCCAGACATCCAGATCATAATGGAAACAGACATGCCCGCCGCTGCAATGCAGACTGCTTGCTTAAAGACACTATACAAGTGTAACTCTCTGTAATAGCGTCAAATTATTAACAATGCGCACAGCGATTCTACTTATGCGAAAAGACTGTTAACTTGTGTCTTTTTCAATGTCGAATGATGAGGTGTTTATCCTTGAGGAAAAGTGCCGACGCGGTATACGGTCGCAAGCGCCTGCACCCGATAGCCTTGTACGGGCTGCCACGCACCCTGTTGCTGATGCTCAGCGACCAGTTTGGCCTCAGCACTGAGCCGCGCCTGAAACTCCACTAGTCCGCAGCTACGGCCGCTGTCGCGTAAGCGGCGAGCGGCAAGCGGCAAGCGGCAAGCGGCAAGCGGTTAAGTTTGAGGCCGAACTGAAAGCTGAAGGCTGTGCAGGCTGATACCCTGGTGAGTGGTTGACTATCGTGCGGGAAAAACCACTCACACCACGCCAAAGATTCCAGCATAAAGCCAAACGGGAAACAGG
>SKFV01000173.1 GCA_007117785.1 Pseudomonas sp. | reverse complement strand
GTGTTGCCGATAATTAAGAATAAAAGGAAGCGTTGATCTCAGGCTTTGTCGGCGTTGCTCTCATTTCCCGTCGCACAGGTCTGGCAAATACAGGTTTTGTTGATCTGATCCTGCGGTATCCGGTCCAACGCATCCGGGCTGATGCTGGTGGTCAGGCACCAGCAATCGGCGACGGTCTGGCCGGGTCTGGTCATGGCGCAGTTGTTGTCGCCGCCGCAGAGTGGGCATGCTTTGGGGTTGTTGGGGCTATCAGTCACCGGAAAAGCCTTCCTCTGCTGAGTGAGCCTTTGCAGGCCTGGTACTGCTGATAATAGGTGTTGGCGCGTTGGTCCACCCGTCCGGCGACGGCCAGCAGCCAGGCTTTGTCGCGGTGGGTGCCGCGGCGATAGCCACCCCAGCCTTCGTGGTAGTTCAGGTACTGGTGCCGCGCATCCCATTTGGATACGCGGTTGATGCTGTGGGTTTTGTTGATATACCAACCCATGAAGTCGATCGAGTCGGCAAAGTTGGTGCGGCTGGCGCGGCGGTTGCCGGTTTCTTCCTGATAGTCATTCCAGGTAGCGGTAAGGGCTTGTGAATAGCCGCGGGCATTGCTGGGTCGCCCGGCGGGGATAAAGCCGAGGATGTAGCGCCGTGGCGGGCGGGCGTTATGCCGGAAGCTGGATTCCTGATACATCATGGCCATGGGCACATGCACAGGAACGCCCCAGGTCTTTTCCATCTGCAGGGCGTGGTAGTGCCAGCCGCGCTTGTCTTCAAAGATGTGGCAGATATTTTCCTGGCGGGTGGGCATGGCCTTGCTGGCACAACCGGCCAACAAGCCGAGCAGGGTGGCGATGACGACGAGTTTGCCTGCTCCGGGCAGCGTGAGGGTGGGTACTGAAATGCGTGGCATGGCGAATTCCTTGTTTCGCCCATGATACCGGATGGTCTTGAGATGACAATTGCAGGCTATGGCGTAGCAAAGCTGAACGCCGGGTTGCTGGTGATCTGGCTGGGTTGATGGTTGGCCTTGATGTCTTGGCCAAAAGGTGGCCGATTTATTGTCTCCTGGGCTTCGCTCCCCTTGAGATGATTTTGGTCCCCTTGCCCGCTGCGCCTTCATTATTGCCTGTGGCAGCTACGCGACTTCTTTTAGCTGCTACAACACGCTTTTTGCTGGCAGGCAGTGCCGGCATTAGTCCCATGCGCAAGCCAAATTTGCGCAATATCGAATCGACGGTATTGAGTGTCGGATTACCTTTGTCGGTTTCCAGCTGATACAGCGCTCTGGTGGACATAGCACACATTTGAGCAAAGGTTTCCTGATCAAAACCAGTAATCTCCAGACGAAGTCTGCGAATCGCCATGCCGAGGCTTAACTCACCCTCCGTGTGCAGCTGAATGATCTCTTGGATCAGTTGCTTGCGCTGTTCTCCGGTCATGGTGTTCATAGCAACTCCCATAACGCTAAGTGCGCATCCAGTTTATTGACTGGAATAGCTGTTGATTGACGAACATCCAGGGGCATATCCACGAGCAAATCCGGTAGTGCCCTGAACACATTGGCGGCATCTCGGATACGGTCATACAACTCATCCGGGGCATACCATTCCGGGAAGCAGGCACAGATCTCGCGCCATTGTGGGCTGCCTTTCTTTTCAGCGCCCCATTTGGTTGCCCGGGTTACGCCTTCTGCATCCAGAACCATTGGCGCCAGGTCATAGATCGGGGCCAGATCAAACCTTCCCCTGTGCCGGAAGATGGAGGTGTTGCGGCCGTGATTGTCACTGTTGCCAAGGATGCGGTTAAGCAGGTCTCGCCTTATATATTCACAGATCAGCTCTGGAACCTCATCGGCTTGGCCGCTCAAGCACCATAATTCAATCAGCTTCGACAACACCACCTCATGCTTGAGCCTGGAGCCAGGCTCTGTGTTACCCAGCAAGGAGTAAACCGATTCAACGGGAATACGCTCGATGCTCTCGCCATCCACGATGCGGTCAAAGCGAGGCATCCAGAGACTGGGCTTGTCGGCTTCTTCCAGCCTCAAACCCTTGGTGGAAATGGTATTCAAGCCCAGGCGGGTCAACGCTTGGTAGTAATGGTATTCAGCGCGAAGGATGTCCTTGTCGTTTTCGGTTACCTTGTTGCGGGCAAACTTGACCAGCCAATGTGATTGCGCTTGGTAGTCATCCAGCATTGCATCGGCGTAAAACGCCCCGTCACGCCCCTCGGCCAGCAACAGTTTGGGTGCCTCACCCTGAGCGCCCGTCGCGCCGCCCATCGCAGCGCCAGCCTCGTAGGCGTACTCAAGAAAATCATTGGTACGCTCAACAACGCTCTGGCGAGCAAAGGCTTCAACCCCTGTGTCTTGAAGCGCTTCAACGGACTCTTTCACACGTAGATTGCCGATAGGTGATGGTGTGCATCGACCCAATAAAAACAGATCAGTATCCATCTCAGGCGGCTTTTCATCATTGAATCGCTTGAACAGCGACTTCCTGGCATACCCCGCTGGAATGATGTCAAGAACAAAGGCGGGGAAGCCCTTGGTATCAACAGGGCTCCAGTTGACAGGTAAGTTGACACTGACCGCCTGCTCGAATGGGCTTTCTATCTCTGCATAGAAGTCATGCAGGTAAGCGGCTTTGTATGACGACGTGATGCGCGAACCCGCAACAGCCTGCGTATCAGCGATGCTCAGTTCCAAAGCGTCGTGCCATTGGCCGTTTACATAGGTTTGCAGTGTTAGCGCTTGGTACATTGCGGCAGGCTCAATCAGCATTAACATGCTGATTAACATAGATCATGGCGGATTAATCAGCAATATAAATCCTGTAATTAGCCAAATATCAGGTCAAGTCGGTATTATAATGCTGATGCTGATTGTTTGCTGTGCTTGCAGTGGTGGCTTATGAATAAAGGGCTTGGTGGTAGCATGAAGCAGAGACAGCTTTACAGATGAAACCGTCAGTCTTTCGCCAGAAGCTCATCATAATCAGGATCATGGCTAGCGCTGGTATACGCCCCGGTTATCTAGCGCCTTAGCAAACAGGCTTACATAGATAGCGATGTGTTGCATGCGATAGAGGAAGAAGATCACCTCCAGCAGAAAGAGCAGGTCATCGTAGCCGGTCACCATGTGCTTGGCCCCGAGCTATGACTGCATCCACTAGTGTGCCGGAAATCACTCTTCCTCATGTAGCTATTTGTGCAGCTCAGAGGAGCTTCATGACACAACCATTGGTGCACGCGGCCAGGGGGGAGTGGCCAGGCTGGTCAAGGCACACAGTCATAGTCGGCCAGCTTTGGTTTGCGCGTCTGAAAGCGGTAGACGAAGGTAAAGCCGGGCCAGTTGACGGTTTGTTTGCCGTCGGCGGTCAGATACCAGCTGCTGCAACCCTGGGCCCAGACGCTGCCTTGGGCGCGGTGTTGAATGCGTTGGTTGTAGACGGATTGCGCTTCGGGTTTGACGTCCATATAGCGCAGCGGGCGTTGCTGTATTTCGCGCAGGCAGCAGACGATGTAACGGAACTGGCTTTCCAGCATATAGATAATCGAGTTGTGGCCTAGATTGGTGTTGGGGCCGTAGAGCATGAACAGGTTGGGAAAGCCGCTGACACTGATGCCTTTATAGGCTTCTGCACCGGCCTGCCATTCCTGATTCAGACGTTTGCCATTGATGCCGGTGATCTCGATGGGGGCGAGAAAGTCGGTTGCGGCAAAGCCGGTGCCGTAGATCAGCACATCCGCTGGGTGCACGTGACCGTCACGGGTTTTTATCCCCTCTGGCACAATGCGGTCGATGCCTTCGGTGACCAGGCTGACGTTGTTACTGGCCAGTGCCGGATAGTAGTTGTTGCTGATCAGAACCCGCTTGCAACCGATCGGGTAGTCGGGCGTCAGCGCTGCGCGTTTCTGCGGGTCGGTGATGTGCTTGTGCATATGCCGGATGGCAAGCTTGCTGGTCGGTCTGGTCAGCGCGGGGTAGTAGACAAAGGCAAGGGCGCGGATTTCGTGGCTGCAGTATTGCCAGAGGCGGTCGAGTTTATGCAACAGCTCGATGCGATGGAAGCGGCGGCGCTGGTCGGCCGGATAGCTGCGATCGTCCTTGGGTAATACATAGGGCGCACTACGCTGGAACAGAGCCAGGCTGCTTGCCTGCGGCACAAGGTGCGGCACGAACTGAATCGCCGAGGCGCCGCTGCCAATCACCGCAACACGCTGGCCACTCAACGCGACGTCATGTTGCCAGTGCGCAGAATGAAAGGCGGGGCCGGCAAAGTCGGCCTGACCGGGGATGTCCGGTAGTATCGGGCGGTTGAGCTGACCGCAGGCGGTGATCAACGCGCGGCAGACCAGGGTCTCGCCGGCGGTACTGCGCAGGTGCCAGCAGCCACTGTCGGCGTCAAAGTGCGCGGTGGTTATTTCGCAGCCCAGCCGCAAGCGATCATGCAGCTGATATTTGCGGACGCAGTGTTGCAGGTAGGCATGAATCTCAGGCTGGCGCGCATATTTGTGGGGCCAGTCTGTGTTCAGTTCAAAGGAATACGAATACAGGTGTGAGGGCACGTCGCAGCCTGAGCCGGGGTAGTGGTTGTCGCGCCAGGTGCCGCCGACATCGTTCGCCTTATCGACAAGCAAAAAATCGCTGATGCCGGCTTTGTCCAACTGGATAGCCATACCGATACCACCAAAGCCGCTGCCGATGATGATGGCGCTGTACACAGCCGTGGCCGCATTATTGTTGTTATTCATGCGTGTCTCCTTGGTTGTAACCATCTTAACCGCTATGCGATGTATTCTGTTGGCATCCTGACCCTTCTTTGGAGTATTAGATGTCGGTTAACGAACTGCTGAAAAAACGTATTTCCGTGCGCGCGTTTCTGGATAAGCCGGTCGCTGAGCAAAGGGTCAGGGACCTGCTGGATATCGCGCGCTGGTCGCCGTCGGGCGGTAATGTGCAGCCCTGGAAAGTCATCGTGGTCAGTGGGGCTGCGCGTGATGCGGTTATCCAGCAGGCGGCTGCGGCCTTGCAGCGCAATCCGCAGGGGGAGGCCGGTGATTATCCGATTTATCCGGCGGGGCTGCAGGAGCCTTATCGCTCGCGCCGTTCGCAGATGGGTGAAGACATGTATGCGCTGATGGGTATCAGCCGGGAAGACAAGGCGGCGCGCTTGCAGGCGTTGCAGCGCAACTTCCAGTTCTTCGGTGCGCCGGTGGGTGTCTTTATGGTGATTGACCGCGCCATGGGGCATGGTCAGTGGGCGCATATGGGGATGTTCATGCAGTCCTTTGCCCTGGCGGCGGAGGAACAGGGCCTGGCGACCTGCATGCAGGAAGCCTGGGCCATGGTGCGCGATACTCTGCACGCCCATTTCCAGCTGCCGGCCGAGGAGGTGGTCTATTGCGGCATTGCCCTGGGTCATGCTGATCCGGATGCCGTGGTGAACAGCCTGCGCACGGCCCGCGCTCCGGTGGAGGAGTTTGCCGAATTCAAGGGCTTTGCAGATCAGTAATCAGCTTACCGGCCTAAGTGCCTGACCGTACATACGCCGCTGTCTGCGGCGGTTAGCCTTTCTTCATTAGCAAGTTAACCGTGACGGTGCTCTTCTTTTGACTGCCGAAGTTTCTGACTTGCGCTGGAAGGAGAGGCGGATGACAGGTACTCAGGTCAAAGGGACTGCTGTGCGCAGCCCTGAACCGGGCGCAGATATGTGCGACCACTTTCTGGCCTTTCTGGGTGGCGGTGACTATCCCTGTGTCGGTGCCAAGGTGGCTCTGGCGCGGGGTACCATCGAGACGCAGGCTTTCGGCAGCCTGGGCGATGCCGGCAATGATGCCCCTTTGCTGGCCAGGTTGACGCAGTTTGTGGCCATGCTGGATGCGACTAACTGGGAAGAGGGCTCTGCGCATTCCTTTGTGGCCATTTTCAGTGGGCCGCTGGATATCAACGAGCGGCGCTTCGAATCCTTGATGTGGGCGCAGTTGTGGCGGCTGCATGAGCTGGATGTGGCGGCGGGCAACTTGCCGGCCGATGATGTCAGCAGTGATGCCGACAGCCCGCTGTTCAGCCTGAGCGTTGCGGGGCATCCGTTCTTTCTGATCGGTTTGCATGCCAATGCGTCGCGACTGGCCCGTCGCTTTACGCATCCGGTGCTGGTGTTCAATTCACACCGCCAGTTTGAAAAATTGCGCGAGGATGGCCCCTACGCGAAGATGCAGACAGCGACCCGCGCTCGGGATGTGGATCTGCAAGGGTCGATCAATCCCAACCTGGCTGATTTCGGTCAGGCCATTGAAGCCAGACAATACAGTGGTCGTGAGGTAGAAGACGGTTGGAAGTGCCCCTACGATTTTCAGGAGAAGTCATGAACTCGGATGTTGCAATGAATAGAATCCCGCCCTGTTCCGCCAAGGCAGTAGAGCTGGCCACGGGCGATGAGCTGGTGATTTTTGATCCTGAGGGTCAGCAAGTCAGTGATCTGGTGGCTTTCGCGGATGAGGATCGCCGGGAGTATCTGTCGTCCGGCCGCTCGCTGGATTATGCCAGCCGCCTGTGGCTGAGCACCGGTGACATTCTCTACTCGAACCGCAGCCGGCCGATGTTCACCATCCTCGACGATAGCTGCGGCCGGCACGACTTCACCCTGACGCCCTGTTCGAAGGACACCTTCGAGATCATCTATGGCGAGAAAGAAGGGCGGCCGGGTTGCGAGGGCAATCTGGCGGCGGTGCTGGCGCCCTATGACATCGGGGTGGATCGCATCCCCATCGCCTTCAATGTGTTTATGCATGTGGCCATCGATGCCGACACGGGGGAGTTCCGTGTGTTGCCGCCACTGAGCAAGGCCGGGGACTCCATCAGGCTGCGCGCCGATATGCCGATGGTCGTCGCCATGACGGCCTGTTCGGCTGGGCAATCCAACAACTTCTGCTACAAGCCCATCGACTTTCAGGTCGTTCGCTGCAGTGATTAGGGGTAATTGCTACCCTTGAGGTACCCCTATTACGCAGACGTGAGCCAGGAATGAGCTACTCCATTGCAGTGATTGGTAGTGGTATGGCGGGATTGGCGGCGGCCTACCGGGCGCGCTGTGCCGGTCATGCTGTCACCGTATTCGAAGCCTGCAGCAGGCACGGCATGGACGCCCATGCCCTGACGCTGGATGACGGGCTGGTGGATGTGCCCTTGCGGGTGATGAGCCCGGATGCCTGGCCCAGCGTGCTCGCCTTGGCCGACGAAGTGGGTGTCGGCGTGTTCGATGTGCGCACTCTGGTGTCCTGCAGCTGGACCGGTGGGCAGACCTGGTTTCGTGCCGGCGAATTGCCGTTGTTGGGCTGGCCCTGGGTGGGGTCTTTGCGCTACTTCAATGGCCGCGCCTTGCGTATCGGCAGGGGGATCTGGCAACTGGCTCGCCTGACCCGTGAGCTGCAAGAAAGCAATGACAACAGCACCCTGGGCGAGGTGCTGCAGCAGCATGCATTCGATCCACTGTTCTGGCGCGGGCTGGTGCTGCCCATCCTGACCACCATCTGCACCTGTGAAGAAAAACACCTGCTGGACTGGCCGGCGGCGCAGCTGCTCTCGCTGCTGCACGGCATTCTGCATGGCTCGACACTCTATCGCCTCAAGGGCGGCACCTCGGCACTGGTGAAAGGCCTGGCCAGGAATCTGCCGCTGCATTCCGGCAGCCCGGTGGTGCGGGTTGAACAAAGCAGTGAGGGAGTGACGGTGTATAACGCCCGCGGCGATGGCGGTGTGTTCGACCGGGTGATTGTCGCGACCCAAGCCAACCAGTTGAGCTTTCTGGACGATGCGCAGTTTGGCGACGAGCGCAGTGTGCTGGACAAGATCCCCTTCGATTCAGGTGAGCTCTGGGTGCATCAGGACTCCCGCTTTATGCCGGCCAATGAAGCCGACTGGACGGCGCTGAACTTCCAGATGGATACGGCACTGGAAAAGCCGATGTTTACCGTCTGGGTCAACCAGGTGGAGCCCACACTCAAGGACAGCTCACCCGTCTTTCAGACCTGGAACCCGCTGTTTGAACCCGCGCCGGACACCGTGCTCGCGCGCGTACCGTTGGAACGCGCCGTGGTTAACCGCGACACCGCCCAGATCCACCAGGCCCTCAAGCAATGGCACAGCCAACCAGGGCGCAGGGTGTTCTATTGCGGTTCATGGGCCTATGAGGGTGTGCCCTTGCTGGAGTCGGCGGTGCGCTCGGCCAATGCGGTGGTGGATGTTATCAACAGGCAGGTTTGAACTCTCTCCAGAGGCTGCACGCCGCGGTCGGTAATGGCGCTATGGCCGGATACTGGCTCGGCTATGGTTTGGCTGGTTTGAGATATTGGCCAGCAGGGCCTCTGCCGCGCTAGTCTAGGTTCCATCATCTAACAGGAACCTGATCTTCCATGACGGACGACGATACCCCACAGCGTTTTAATAATGCGCACTCCGCGACTGATGACGGCCCCACTGCCGAGCTGGTCGGGCTGGCGCGGTTGACGGTGGTGCATTATCAGCAGAACGCCGAGGGTTTTCGGGAGGGTACGCGGGACCATGATGTGAGCCAGAACATCGATGCCTTGCTGCGCCATATTCAAGCGCCGGCGCCGCTGCAGATTCTGGATGTCGGTTGCGGGCCGGGGCGGGATTTACGCACCTTTACCGCGATGGGGCATGTGGCCGTGGGGCTGGATGGCTGCCCGCGCTTTGTGCAGATGGCGCAGCAGGACACGGGCTGTGAGGTCTGGCTGCAGGACTTTCTGGCGCTGGACCTGCCGGCTGAGCGGTTTGACGGTATTTTTGCCAATGCAGCGCTGTTTCATATTCCCAGCAAGGTGCTGCCTGCAGCCTTGCGCCAGTTGCATCAGACGCTGAAGCCGGGCGGGGTGCTGCTCAGTTCCAATCCGCGCGGGGATGATCAGGAAGGCTGGACCGGCGATCGCTACGGAGCCTATTACCGGCTGGAAACCTGGCGGGCCTTTATGCAGTCGGCGGGCTTTGTCGAGCTTGAGCACTACTACCGGCCAGCCGGTCTGCCGCGTCATCAACAGCCCTGGTTGGCGAGCGTCTGGCGGCGGCTGCCGGGCTGAGCCCCGAACTGTGTTATCATCTCGCCTCGCTAATTGAACACAGCGCCACGGAATACAGAGGTTTTCTGCTTCTTCCGGTCATCTCGAGCCCGCCTTTCTGGTGTGGTGTCGACACCATGCGATACAGCCCCCGCGGCTTGCAGTTCGTTTTTTATCTGTCTCCTTACAGTTGAAACCCTGCCTTTTTTGCACGCCACTGCGTGTGTCTCTCTCGTTACCGAGATGTTCGTCTGCTGCCGGCTTTGTTGGCGGGCGCGACGATGCCAATTTTAATAGAGGAATACCATGAGCTTACGAATCGCCATTCTTGGGGCTGGCCCGAGCGGACTTGCCCAAATTCGCGCTTTTGAAGCGGCCCGCCTGAGCGGGGCCGAGATTCCCGAGATCGTGTGTTATGAAAAACAGAGCGACCTGGGCGGGCTATGGAATTACACCTGGCGCACCGGTCTGGATGCCTTCGGCGAGCCGGTCCACGGCAGCATGTACCGCTACCTGTGGTCCAACGGTCCGAAGGAATGCCTGGAGTTTGCCGACTATAGTTTTGAAGAGCACTTCGGCCGGCCGATCCCTTCTTACCCGCCGCGTGCCGTGTTGCGTGATTACATCATGGGCCGGGTTGAGAAGAGTGGCGCGCGCCAATATATCCGCTTCAATACCGCGGTGCATTGGGTCGATTATGCCGAAGATACCGGCAAGTTTGCGGTGACTGTGCGCGATCTCAAGCAGGATGTGCTGAGCACAGAAGCGTTCGATTATGTGGTCTGTGCCACCGGCCACTTTTCCACCCCGAATGCGCCCTGGTTCGAGGGGCTGGATCAGTTCCCGGGTCGGGTACTGCATGCGCATGACTTCCGTGACGCCTGCGAGTTTGAGGGCAAGGATCTGCTGCTGATCGGCAGTAGCTATTCCGCTGAAGATATCGGTACCCAGTGTCACAAGTACGGGGCCAAGTCGGTAACCTTCAGCTATCGCACCCAGCCGATGGGCTTTGACTGGCCGGACTCGTTCAAGGAAGTGCCTCTGCTGACCAAAGTGGTCGGCAAAACCGCCTGGTTCCAGGACGGCAGCAGTCAGGATGTCGATGCCATCGTGCTCTGCACCGGCTACCAGCATCACTTCCCGTTCATGCCTGACAATCTGACCCTGACCACCAGCAACCGGCTGTATCCGCAGGGTCTGTACAAGGGTGTGTTTTTCGAGCCAAATCCGAAGCTGATCTATCTGGGTATGCAGGATCAGTACTACACCTTCAACATGTTTGATGCTCAGGCCTGGTATGCGCGGGATGTGATCCTCGGTCGCATTGAGCTGCCGGCCAATGGTGAGCAGGTGGCGGATATCGCCCATTGGGTTGAGCGTGAAGGCCAGGTGGCTGACCCCTTCCAGGCGATCGATTTTCAGGCCGCCTATATCCGCGATCTGGTGCAACCCACCGACTATCCGGAATTCGATGTCGAAGGCGTCGCCGAGATATTCAAGGAATGGGAGCATCACAAGGAAGCCGATATTCTCGGTTACCGCAACCAGAGCTATCGCTCGACCCTGACCGGTACCCTGGCCCCTGCGCATCACACGCCCTGGATGGAAGCCATGGATGACTCGCTGGAAACCTTCCTCAGCGAGCCGGGCTAAACGGCTGGGGTATGGCGCTGGCGGGATGCTGGCGTTATTCACCACATCATCCCCTCAGCCTATGCCGGGATATACACCGCAGTGAGGCAACTGGTGACGCTGACCGGTGGGTTCTACACTGGTCAACATTTGCTGACCACTGTGGAGTTTGTGTATGTCTTACGAAACCCTCGATTATCAGGTGCAGGATGGCATCCTGACCTTGACCCTGAATCGCCCGGACCGGATGAATGCCTTCAATGGCCTGATGCGGCGCGAGCTGATTGCGGCCTTTGATGCGGCGGATGCCGACGATGCGGTGCGGGTGATTGTGGTCACAGGTGCTGGTAGGGCGTTCTGCGCCGGGGCGGATCTGGAGAAGGGTGGCGATACTTTTAACCGTCACAAGCGTGCGGACCAGCCGGAAGGCGATGATCTGCGCGACGGCGGCGGTACCGTGTCACTGCGGATCTATGAGTCGACCAAGCCGGTGATTGGTGCCTTCAACGGCGCAGCCGTAGGCGTGGGCGTGACCATGACCCTGCCGATGGATATTCGTCTGGCCTCGACCAAGGCCAAGTTCGGCTTTGTGTTTGCCCGTCGCGGCATCACCATGGAGGCTTGCTCCAGCTGGTTCCTGCCACGCCTGGTCGGCCCGATGCAGGCAGCGGAGTGGGTGTTTACCGGTCGCGTATTTGATGCCGAAGAGGCACTGAAAGGTGGCCTGGTGCGCAGCCTGCACGAGCCGGATGAGCTGTTGCCAGCGGCCTACAAGCTGGCGCGGGAAATTGCTGACAATACGTCGGGCATGTCCGCTATGCTCAACCGTCAGTTGCTCTGGCGCATGATGGCCGCGGATCACCCGATGGAAGCACATATTGTCGATTCGCGGGCGATTGCCTTTATGGGTGAGTCTGCCGATGCGCAAGAGGGTGTGCAGTCCTTCCTGGAGAAGCGCGCGCCCAAGTTCACCCTGCGCCCGAGTCAGGACAAGCCACCGTTTTATCCTTGGTGGGATGAGCGCAAGTTTCGTTGAGTCGACACACCCTGTTGTAGCTGTAGCGTTTGTTGTCTGGGGGGTGGGTGGTAGTCTGCCTGTATTTGCTGCTGACTGAGGAGTTTGCTGATGAGCCGTCATTTCGAGTCTGCGCCGGGTTTGTGCGAGAACCGTGATCGGGATACCGAAGGGTTTGTGTTCAATCAGACCATGTTGCGCATCAAGTCGCCGGAGGCGACGCTGGATTTCTATACCCGCATCATGGGTATGACGCTGGTGAAGAAGATGGACTTTGAGGAGATGAAGTTCAGTCTGTATTTCCTCGCGGCGATTGATACCCACGACCTGGGCAACTGGTCGGCGGACCCACGGGTGCGGCTGGTGCAGACCTTCGGGCGTCCGGCGATGCTGGAGCTGACGCATAACTGGGGTACCGAGGACGACGAAGACTTTGCCTACCACAATGGCAACGACGAGCCCAAAGGCTTTGGCCATATCGGCTTTGCGGTGCCGGACCTGGATGGCGCTTGCGAGCGCTTCGAGAAGCTGGGGGTGAGTTTCGTCAAGCGTCCGCAGGACGGCAAGATGAAAGATATTGCCTTTATCCGTGATCCGGATGGCTACTGGATAGAACTGTTCACGCCGAGCAAGTTGCCGGGTGCACTGGGCTAAACGCCATAGTTGGACATAGAAAAGGGGCTGCACATGCAGCCCCTTTTGCGTGGTGCGCCAGCAGGGCTGGCGCGGTAGTGCCGGTGATCAGGCCAGATCGAAACGATCGGCGTTCATCACTTTGATCCAGGCTTTGACGAAGTCGCGAACAAACTTCTCGCGGTTGTCATCCTGTGCGTAAACTTCGACATACGAGCGAAGGACGGAGTTTGAACCGAATAC
>SKFV01000196.1 GCA_007117785.1 Pseudomonas sp. | reverse complement strand
CAGGATGCCGTTGGCGCTGGTCCTGCGGGTATGCGTGCGGTTGTGCGCGAGCAGCATGTGCCAGCCAATACCGGTGCCTTGTGGGCGCTGACGGCGGCCTTGAGTATGGCCTTGCTGGGTCTGGGCTACTGGAGCTACCAGCAGCAGGATGCCCTGCGGCAACAGTTGATTGCCACGCAGGACAGCTTTGCGCGCATCAGTGAGGACGCTGCCGGGCGGATCGAGCATATTACCGGGCAGGTTTCTGCTACTGAATCCCAGTTGTCAGCGACGGAGCAGGCGCAGAGAGATCAATTGCGGGCATTGCAGGAACAGGTTGCGCAGCAACGTGAGCAAATTTCCAGTCTGGCAGCGGCTGAACAGCAGCAAACTGAACGACTGGCCGAGCTGCAGCAAGCCCTGGACTCCGCCATGGCGGAAGCGACTACAGCTCGTGAAGCCGCCGCGGAGGCTCAGGCAGCTCAGCTGGATGAGCTGGATGACCGGTTGCAGGCAGGTATTGCCGGTATGGATGCCATGCGAACACAGCTGGCCGGCCTGGAGCAGCAACTGGCTGCACTCGGCGAGTTGTCCGACCAGGTGCTCAACTTGCGTGGTGAGCAGGATGCCCAGGCCGCTGAGATTGAGCGCCTGGCCAGTCGTGAGGCGCCGGATGTGGCGGCCGCTGAACAAGCTGTCCTGGCTTTGTCGGCGCGACTGGACCGCGAGCAGGAAGAGGTTGCCGAGGCGCAGCGGGCGATTGACAGTTTCCGGGTGCAGGTAACCCGAAATATCAACACCTTGCAGAGCCAGATTGCCGCCCTGCAACAACAGCTGGATGCACGCTGATGAATTTTCTGGCCCATCTCTATCTCGGGCCGCAGGCCCCCGAGCCTGCCCTGGGCAGTGTGCTGGGTGACTTCGTCAAGGGCTCGGTATACGCCTTGGATCTGCCGGACGCTGTGCGAGAAGGCGTCTGGTTGCATCGCCGGATTGACGGTTTTACTGATCAGCATGCCCTGGTGCTGCGCAGCAAGCAGCGTATCAGTCCATTGCGCCGCCGTTATGCCGGGATTCTGGTGGATATGTTCTACGATCATTTGCTGGCCCGGCACTGGTCTCGCTTTCATGCTGAGCCGCTGGCTGATTACAGCGCCGGTATGTATCGGCATCTGCTCAGTCAGCGGGCATTGATGCCGGAGCGTGCGCGACGGGTGATTGAGCGTATGGCGGAGTATGACTGGTTGAGCAGTTATGCCGAACTGGAGAACCTGCACCGCGCCGTGGATAACCTGGCGCGGCGATTGACCCGGGAAAATGCCTTGCCGGGCGGTGTTGTTGAGCTGGAGCTGGATTACGCCGGGTTTGAGAGCGACTTTCTGGCGTTTATGCCGGCGGTCAAATCTTTTGTTGCAGATGAGTCCCTGCGTCTGCCCGAGGCGGCAAGTCTGGGCACATCAAGCGCCTGAGCGATTTGATCGCGTATCCTGCCAGCCAGCTGTTGACGGTTACCCTGTTCGGCGGTCAGTGGCGGCAGAAATTGCACGCGCGCCTGAATGGGCGCACTGCCAAGCAAGCGCCAGAGATGATGATGGAAATGATCATCGCCAACAAAAGGTGCCAGATCGTCGCGGCGCCCGCGACGGTAATACCCCAGTGCGATGGGTTGCAGCGGCGTCTGGTTTACCTGGGCTGCGGATAACAGTCGACCATGCAATGGCGCTACCCGGTCACCAGTGGTTGTGGTGCCCTCGGCAAATACAACGACGGAATGGCCTTGTTGTAACTGTTCCAGCAGCAATTGTTGCAAACCGCCGGCATTCCCGCGTTGGATAAAAAGTGTGCCGGCTGCGCGTGCCAGCGGGCCAATCACTGGCCAGTGGGCGACCTCCGACTTGGACACAAAGCGCTGTGGGTAAAGGGCGGCCAGAACGACGATATCCAGCCAGGAGATGTGGTTGCACAGCCAGAGTGCGGGTTGTCCGGTTGCGGCACCAAAATAACGGACCTCAAGCGGGAGCAGGTCTAGCAGACCGCGCATCCAGTGTTGCATCAGACGGGCGCGTTGTACTTCACGCTGTTGTGGTCGCAGCTGACTACAGATGCTATGTGTCAGCGCCAGTAACAGACCCCAGGTCAGCCAGCCGATGATGGCCGGTATCCGCCAGCAGCGCCGCCAAACGGCCATCCAGTCCATCTCAGCCGGCCTTGAAGTGACGGGCATAGCGTGGGCTTAGCTGTTCCCGGCGCAGCATGATGAAGACATCAGCGACATTGAACACTGGGTCCCAGCAGGGCTCGCCGCAAATCTTTGCGCCGAGGCGCATATAGGCTTTAAGCAGGGGCGGTAACTGGGCGGTGACGTTAGCCGGTAGCTCCATATCCGGTAGCGGCAGACGCGGTATGGCATTCAACCATTCGCGACTCAGGTAATGTTCGCGCAGGCGTTGCATCACTGCATGGGTCTGCAAGCCACCGTCACTCATGCCGATGCTGGCACAGCCGATCAGGTAGCTGTAGTTTCGGCTGTTCATCATTTGAGCAATGCCTGACCACAGGGTGGCAATGCAGGCGCCGCTACGATAGGCAGGATGTACACAGGTGCGCCCGATTTCAACAATGTTGCCACGCAGCTCGTTAAGTCCTATCAACTGGAATTCACTCTCGCTGTAGAAGCCACCGGCAAGGCGGGCGGCGCGGCTATCGAGCAGCCGGGTGGTGGCGATGATCTGATCCGTTTGCAGGTCGCGCACGATCAGGTGTTCGCAGAACAGGTCGAAATGGTCCTGGTCACGCTCGTCAGCCTGGTGGCCAAGGTCGGCGCCATAGGTTTCACGGAATACCTGATAGCGCAGTTTCTGTGCGGTTTCGAGCAACTCCTTGCTGTGCGCCAGTTCAACTACAAAGCGGCGCTCGGTGTGTTCCACTGACTGGGCGGTATGCGACATAACGAACTCCCTGAGGACAATGTTCATGACTCATCCTCAAGCATTGCGATGTCAGTTCCGTGAAGCCTGCGTGACCGGCGCGTGACAATAGGGCGCGCGCTTGATTCAGGTCAGTATGTCCCGGGGCTGGCTGGCCTATAAAGGGCGCCTTGCCAACCGAGGAGGATGATTATGTCCAGCCCCCCACGCATTCTGTTTGATAATGGCCCCCACAAGGTGCTGTGTTTTGACCAACTGGTAACCGGTGACGGTGTGCAGTCGAACCAGTTTCTGATCATTGATCATGATCAGCATGCCTTGCTTGATCCCGGTGGTGACCTGACCTATATGCCGCTGTCGATGGCTGTCAGTCGGCATATTCCGGTGCAGGAACTGACCTATGTGTTTGCCTCGCACCAGGATCCGGACATTATTGCGTCCCTGGACAAGTGGTTTTTGCATACCCGCTGCAAGGTGGTCTGTTCCAAGCTGTGGGCACGTTTTTTGCCCCATCTCTCAGCCAGTTTCATGACCCAGCGTTCGGGAGGGCTGAGCACCACCGAACGGATGATTG
>SKFV01000211.1 GCA_007117785.1 Pseudomonas sp. | reverse complement strand
CGGCAGCCTGCGGCTGATCGGCCAGCGCCACCTGAATACCATTACCGTGATGGTCGATGATCTGCGCCAGGGCGACCTCACTCAGGAGGCCGTGCGGCAAACACTGATCCAGGCCCACGCCGGGGTGGAAGACTTCCAGATCCGCAATATGGCGTCGCTGATTGACGATGTGGCACAAACGCAGAATACCTTTACCGTATTGCTCGGCTCGATTGCCGCCATCTCGCTGCTGGTCGGCGGTATCGGCGTCATGAACATCATGCTGGTCAACGTGACCGAACGTACCCGCGAGATCGGTATTCGTATGGCCACCGGTGCGCGCACGCGGAATATTCTGCAGCAGTTTATTGTCGAGGCCGTGGTGGTGTCGGCCATTGGCGGTGCGCTGGGCGTGCTCTTTGGCCTCGGATTTGCCGCGCTACTGCAGGCTCTGGGAACGGCCATCCAGTTTACCAGCGGGCCTGTCATCCTCGCCTTTGCCTGCGCCTTTGCCACCGGCCTGATCTTTGGTTTTATGCCGGCGCGCAAAGCCGCTCATCTAGACCCTGTGGTGGCCCTGAATGCCGATTAAACCGCTTACCTGCCTGCTCGCCAGCCTGACGCTGAGCGCCTGCGCCCTGCAAACACCCTTGCCGGAGCAACCCATTGCCCCGCCCACCCAATGGGCAACCGGGAGCGGTGACGAGAGCAGCACTGGCATCGAGATAACCGACTGGACGGCCTGGCAATCCGCCCAGCTGCAGGCCCTGCAACAGCAAGCACTGAATGCCAATCTGGATATCGCCGGCTCCATTGCCCGGCTGCGTCAGGCCGATGTCCAGTTGCAACAAAGCGGCGCTAGCCTGCTGCCTCAGCTCAGCGCCGGGTTGGGCGCCAACCGCAATGACAATGAGCGCAGCGACGGTGACGGCAACAACAGCCGCAGCAGTTATAGCGGTAACCTGAATGCCAGTTATGAAGTCGACCTGTGGGGCCGCTTGCGTGCCGAACGTGACGCCAGCCGTGCCAGCTTGCTGGCCAATGAATTCGACCATAGTGGCTTGTTGCTGACCATCGAGGCCAGCGTGGCCAGCACCTGGTTCCAGCGCCTGGAAACCCGGCGCCGCCTGCAACTGGCCGAAGACAGCCTGACCAACGCCCAGCGCGTGCTCGAACTGGTGGAAAACCGCTACCGCCTGGGCGCCATCAATAGCCTGGAAGTCAGCCAGCAGCGCACCCTGGTCGCCCAGCTACAAGCCGGCTTACCCAACCTGCGCCAGCAATACCGTCAGCAGAGCAATGCCCTGGCGCTGCTTATCGGGCAAGGCCCGGATGCCGAACTGCCGGATAGCGCACCGGAACTGCTGGCAGAGGTAACAGTGCCGGAGATTGCGCCCGGCCTGCCCGCCAGCTTGCTGCAGCGCCGGCCGGATATCCGCGCCAGTGAAGCCCGCCTGCAAGCTGCCAATGCCGACCTGACCGCCGCACGCGCAGCCCTCTATCCGAGCATTCAGTTGACCGGGCAATACGGCGCACAAAGCCTGGCGCTGTCCAGCCTGGTGAACAATCCGGTGACTACCTGGAACCTGGCCGCCGGGCTAAGCCAACCAATCTTTCAGGGCGGCCGCCTGCGTGCCCGCGTGGCCCAGACCAGCGCGCGCCAGGATGAATTGCTGATTGATTACCAACGCACCCTGCTCACCGCCTTTATCGATGTCGATAACGCCCTGAGCAATGTCGACCAGACCCGCCAGCGGGCAGAATTTCTCGCGACCACAGAAGCCGAAGCCCGTCGCGCACTGGAACTGGCCGAGATCCGCTACCGCTCCGGCGCCATCGATCTGCAAACCCTGCTGGATACCCAGCGCACCTGGTACAGCAGCCAGGACAACCTGGCCCAGGTTCAGGCCGCGCGCTTGCAAGCCAGCGTCGATCTGTTCCGGGTTCTGGGTGGCGGCTGGCAAGCGGGCACGGTAAGCTACCTGGCAGAACGTGATTAACTGGAGCCGCCATCAACTTGCCCGCCTGCCTGCATCTCGCCACCCTGAATGAGCGCAGCTTTACGCGCCACCCCGAACCCCTGCCAGTGCTTACCGCCTGCCTGGACGGGCTGGATCGGCTGGGCAAAGCACTTGGGGCTGGCAGCCTGAGTCAGTTTGTCGATATTACCGAACTGGAATTACAGGACGCCGAAGCGCTGCTGGAAGAATCCGAAGCGGCCAGCCGCAGCTTCGATCCGGAAACCGGCTTGGTCTGCGCCCTGGAAGATATGAAGTGGTTCCCGATTTCTGCCGGCATGGTCACTTTGGAAGCCCTGCTCAATCACCTGGCGCGCAACCATCCTCGCGAACTTAAAGGCGTCGATTTGGTGCAACTGGGTGCCGAACTGGTCTACTGCGAGCAGCAATTACGCCCGCTGGAGCATGAAGGCGCGCAGTTTCATTTACATGCGGTAGTGAGTGATTGATCAACCGTTGGCAGATGCCAGTGCTGGCTGCTCCATTTCCTGCTTAACCGTCTCACCCAGTAAGCCCTGAATCCGTTGCCGCGTCAGCTGCATCAATGATTCCAGCTGCTCGCGTGAATACTGCCGGGTATCGATCGGTTCACCGATATGTACAGATACCGGTTGGCCCAGATTGAAGCGCCAGCTTCTGGCCGGCAGCACTTTACTGATGCCGCGAATACCCACCGGAATGATCACCGCGTCGGTATCCAGTGCCAGATGAAAACAGCCCTTCTTGAACGGCAGCAATTCACCACTGAGTGAGCGCGTACCTTCCGGCGCCGCCCAGAGCACAATACCCGACTCCATCATCGCCCGCGCCTGCGCCAGATCTTTTAACGCCTGATTACGTTTGCGCCGATTGATCGAGGGAAATTCTGCTGTACGCATAGTGATGCCGAGCAGAGGTATACGGTACAGCTCTGACTTCGCCAACATGCGTATAGAGCCAGGCATAGCGGCAAAGATAGCTGGAATGTCATAGTGACTGGCATGGTTGCAAAGAATGATATAACGCCGACCGTCGGACAGATCAGGTGCCTGCCCCACGACGCGCAAATCCATTCGCACCAGTCGCAGCAAGAGTGCCGACCAACGGCGCGTGTAACGGTCAACACGGGAGCGATCCAGTCGGCGAAAAGCTGCCCGAATCAATACGTCGATACAAAATCCTGCTGTTACCAACACCGAACCCAGAACCACGCCAATACGGCGCGCCAGCGTGGCTGACTCGGTAAACACCGGCAGTTTTGTCATTGTTATTCTCCGGCCCTGCGGTTTGGACGTGTCTTGAAATACAAAGCTTGCCATAATACCGACATAAAGGCCTATTCTGCACACTCTTCATTAACGTTGTACAAGGCTTCCCATGACAGAGCTGGTTCGTATCATTTATATCAGCCGCGCAACTTTCGACAGCGTGCCTGCAGCAGACGGCGTCGAGCCCACGGTCTCCCGAATTCTTTCCACCTCCCGCCGCAACAACCGACGCAATGG
>SKFV01000386.1 GCA_007117785.1 Pseudomonas sp. | reverse complement strand
GGTCGCGATGCCATTATCGGCGCCACCTGTCACGCCAACCTGGCTTTTGCCGAGCAGGCCGCCGCCGAACAGGCCAGCTACCTGGCCTTCGGCCGCTTCTTTCAGTCTGTGACCAAACCCGGCGCACCAGCCGCCACACCGGTCCTGCTGGAAACCGCCAACCGGCGCTTCAGCCTGCCACTGGTAGCCATTGGCGGCGTCAGCACACACAATGCGCCGCAACTGATCAGTGCCGGCGCCAGCCTGCTCGCCGTAGTACATGGCTTGTTTGGCGCCAACTCGGCCGAAGAGGTCGAGCGCCGTGCACGGCATTTCAACGAACTTTTTCTCAGCTTGTGAGACACCTTATGTCACGTTCCGAACAACTCTTTGTCAATGCCCAACAGCACATTCCCGGCGGTGTTAACTCCCCTGTGCGCGCCTTCAAGAGTGTGGGTGGTACCCCCCTGTTCTTCAAGCACGCCGTCGGCGCCTACGTCACCGATGAAGACGACCGCCAGTATGTCGACTATGTCGGTTCCTGGGGCCCGATGATTCTGGGTCATAGCCACCCCGACGTACTGAACGCTGTCCGCGCGCAGCTTGAGCATGGCTTGTCCTATGGCGCCCCGACAGAACTGGAAACCGTTATGGCGAATCTGGTCTGTGAACTGGCGCCGTCGATGGACATGGTGCGCATGGTCAGTTCCGGTACCGAAGCGACCATGAGCGCCATCCGCCTGGCCCGGGGTTATACCGGCCGCGACAGCATCATCAAGTTTGAAGGCAACTATCACGGTCACTCGGACAGCCTGCTGGTCAAGGCCGGCTCTGGTGCACTGACCCTAGGTGTACCCAACTCCCCCGGCGTGCCGGCAGACTTTGCCAAGCACACCCTGACCCTGCCCTACAACGATCTGGCCGCGGTGGAAAAAACCCTGCAAGAAGTCGGTGATCAGGTCGCCTGCATCATCATCGAACCGGTCGCCGGCAATATGAACTGCGTGCCACCGGTTGACGGCTTCCTCGCCGGCCTGCGCAAGCTATGTGACGCCCACGGCGTGGTGCTGGTTTTTGACGAAGTGATGACCGGCTTCCGCGTTGCGCTTGGTGGCGCCCAGGCTTACTACGACGTCAATCCGGACCTGACCACCTTCGGCAAGATCATCGGTGGCGGCATGCCGGTCGGCTGTTTTGGCGGTAAACGCGCGATCATGGAACATATCGCCCCGCTCGGCCCGGTCTATCAGGCGGGTACCCTGTCCGGCAATCCGCTGGCCATGGCTGCTGGTATCACTACCTTGAAACTGCTCAGCCAGCCCGGCTTTCACGACCGCCTGAGCAGCTACACCAGCCAGATGCTCAGCGGCCTGCAAGAACGCGCCGATGCAGCCGGTATCCCCTTCACCACCAATCAGGCCGGCGGCATGTTCGGACTGTTCTTTACCGATGCCAGGCAGGTGACTACCTTTGACGAAGTGATGGCCTGTGATGTCGACCGCTTCAAGCGCTTCTTCCATGCCATGCTGGCTGGTGGCGTGTATCTCGCACCCAGCGCCTTTGAAGCCGGTTTCACCTCGATCGCGCATGGCGACAAGGAACTGGAGCTGACGCTGAACGCCGCGGAAAAGGCCTTTGCCACGCTATGATCGCCTTCAGTTACCTGCTGCTGGCAGCCGCCGCGAGTTTTTTCTGCGTCTGGCTCTGGCCCCGCCGCCAGCGTTGCCGGCTCGGTGCCCGTGGCGCCATTACGGCTGTGCTGGTCGCCCTGGTACTGGTTATTCTCAGTAGCGGGCTGCACGTGCTTGGCCTGGCCGGGATCAATAATGATGGCCTTGAACACAGCCAGCGTATTTTCGGCCTGTCCGCCCAGGTGATGACGCTGCCATTACTCGGCCTGGCGTGTTTTTACCTGGCGCACAACCTGCAATGGTCACCACCCACCTGGGCCAAGGTCATTCTCGGTCTGATGGCCTTCTTCGAGCTGTCACGCTACCTGGAACAGCAGATCGCCTATCAATGGCTGGTCAACCTGATCGGCATTGCAGCCCTGCTCACCGCCTGTGTGATCAGTTGGCCCAGGCAGTGGCTGGTCAGCCTGCTCGGCGCGGTCACCGTTGTCAGCATGTTATTGCCCACCTGGTTCGCCAATCAGGTACCGCTCAGCGCGCTGATGGATGCCAGTGCGCACGCCAGTTGGTTGTTGCCGGGGCTGGTTGCCGTTTGCCTGATGGTTGGCCTGCTCGCCGAACAGGCGCACAATAGGGAAATCATCCCTGCCGCGGAAAACCGCGAGGAATAAGCATGGCCAGCTTCAAGCACCACCCACTTGTCCGCCTGACTACCGCACTGCCGCTGCTGTTGCTGTTACTGCCCGGCTGGCTGGCTGCGCAGACGGGTAATCCCCTGCTGATTACCGCCGAGGATCGCTGCGGCTTCGAGCGGGTCGATGACAACAGCCTGCCGCTGGCCATCGAACGCTGCCTGGAAGCCGCCGAAGACGGTGACAGCCAGGCCCAGTTCGAGTTGGGCGACCTGTACTATCAGGGCGATCGGGTTGACCAGGATTACACCCAGGCCCTCGACTGGCTGGAAGAAGCCTCAGTACAAGGCCACCCCACTGCCCAGTATAGGCTTGGCATGATGCATTATCAGGGTGAAGGCGTTGACCGCAATCTTGCCCAGGCCTATATCATCCTGAAAATGTCGGCCGTCAACGGCGAAGATGCCGCCATGGATGCCAGCGACCGCATTGCCCTGCAAATGAACCAGGAAGAATTGCAGGTGGCTACGCAACTGCTCAGCACCCTGTTTCGCAACTACCTTGAACAATTGCGTGAAGAGCAGTTGCAAGGTCGTTAAAGAAGCTGCCAAACGCTGCCTGCGTTAACGCAGGCAGTGTTTTCCAGAGGCTCCTGAACTCCCTCCTGTTATGGCTGTAGCCCATATGGGCTATGGCTAGTCCCTGCGTTTTCCGCCCTAATCGAGACTGAAGTTCGTCGACCCGACGCGATCAAATAACAACTCACCCGCGGCGACAACAAGGAAAACCATGACACGCAAACGTGCTCTGGTAGTGGATGACTCACGTTCAGCCAGATTGATTCTCAAGCGACTGCTGGAGCAGTACGGCATTGCCGTGGATGAAGCCGCCTCCGCCGAGGCCGCCCTCGACTTTCTGCATTACCACAAACCCAATGCCATTTTCATGGACCATATGATGCCCGGCATTGATGGTCTGGAAGCGGTACGCATTATCAAAAGCGATCCGGACACTGCGCTGATTCCGATCATGATGTATACCTCCCGCGAGGGTGGCGAGCTTTACCTCAGCCAGGCTCGGGCGCTGGGGGCCGTCGGCGTCCTGCCCAAGGAAATGAAATCCGTCGACCTGCCGGCCATGTTGCGCACCCTGCACCTGCTGGATGACGACAGTGCCTCCTCTGCAACAACGGCACCCGTCAGCATCGACATTGAAAGCAAGCCCTACAGTCCACCAGAGTACCG
>SKFV01000358.1 GCA_007117785.1 Pseudomonas sp. | reverse complement strand
GCGGGCATCAGGCGGGCGCCGGCCAGTTCGCCGCCGAGGTATTCCTGTGGGCGGAACAATCGGCTGGCTATCTCCCGGTCGCCCTGGTCGGTAAAGCGCATGCGCAGTACCGGGAATGGCTGGGGAAAGTCGGCCCGGTTATACAGGATGACGTCGATGGCCAGAGTACTGGGGTACTCCGGGTGTGGCCGAACAGTCAGATTACTGCTGCGAATCAGGCTGATATCAACCTGGGGTGGCAACTGACAGCCAACCAGGCTACACCAGTTGGCGACTAGCGGCCGGCTGCGCTCATCATGCGCTAGGGCAGCAAAGTTGAAATAACCGAACTGGCCGATCAGGGCGAACACGGCAAGCAGACTCAGCAGGCCCCAGAGGCCGCTCTGTCGGCGCGATCGGGTAAGCGGTTGGTCTTCATCCAGAAACAGCCCTTCGTTATCCAGTTCGGGCAGCATGAAGTCATCACCAAGCAAGGGTTCGCGGCGTTTCTCGGCAAGGGGTTCCGCTTGTGGGTCGCTGTGGTCGCGTTCAGCATTCAGGCCGCTTAGGGCTGTTTCACTGTCTTCGCTGGCGGACAGGTCATCACTGAAACTGGCAGGGGACGGCGCGCGGATTACATCTGGCTGATCGCGGAGAAAAATGTTTCCTTCCTCGGCAGCCTGTTCAGGCTCGTCTGGTCGAAGTTCAAGGTCTGCTGTAGCTGAGGTATCATCGGAAGCCTGCTCTGCGCGGGCGTTCAGATCGTCAGAATTGTGTGGCTCGGGCTCGGGCTCGGGCTCGGCTGTTGGTTGAATTCCGGGTTTGTATTCAATAACGGGCTTTGGTGTCGCTGCTGTTATCGGTAACGGCTCAAGATCGGGCTCAGGCTCAGGCTCAGGCTCAGGCTCGGGGCTAGGCTGAGGAGCGCGTCCGGGTTCTGTCGCTGGCGGACTGGATAACGGCAGGCTGCTATGCTGAGGTGGCGGTGCCGGATTGACTTCATCGATGATGGACTCGTCGAGCCCGAGGTCTTCCAGATCGAGATCGTCCAGCTCCAGGTCATCATGGATAAGCACATCATCCAAGCGCGCCTTGTTGCGCGGCTGGCGATCGGGTAGTGAAGTCACTGCTTCAGCCGCCAGGCTGTCGATGCCCGGCGGGGGGTTGGCATTGAATACCTTGAGGCAGGCGCCACAGCGTACGTTGCCAGCAGCTGCGCGCAGGTGTTCCTGCGATAGCCGAAAACGCGTCTGACAATTGGGGCACTGGGTAACCAGGGTTGCACTCATGGTGGGTGTCGGGTCCTTTGCTGATCGCCAGCAAGTAGTCGTTTGGGCGTATTCTGCCGTTATCCGTGCGCGACGCCAAGCCGGCGACCACTGATACGTACCCAGCCATCTCGCTCGGCCACCGGGTCGAGGGCAAAGGCATCGGCATAGGCCGCTACTACCTCGTCAGCCTGCTCGCGCAGGATACCGGATAAAGCCAGACGACCACCAGGTTTGACCAGCCGCGTCAGTTGCGCAGATAGCTCGACCAGCGGGCCCGCAAGGATATTGGCAACCACGACGTCGGCCGCAATTTGCGGCATATCGGCTGGCAGGAAGAGGGCCAGATCCGTGTCCGCGATCCCGTTGCGCTGGGCATTGTCGCGGCTGGCTTCCAGGGCCTGGATATCAATGTCGGTACCGATTGCCTGGTTTGCGCCGAGGAGGAGGGCGGCAATCGCCAGAATCCCCGAGCCACAACCAAAATCAATCAATGTGCAGCCATCCAGTGCCTGGCCATCCAGCCATTCCAGGCACAGCGCCGTGGTCGGATGGGTGCCAGTGCCAAAGGCCAGGCCAGGGTCGAGCAGCAAGTTGACCGCATCCGGTTCCGGTGCGCTGTGCCAGCTGGGTACGATCCACAGGCGCTGGCCAAAGCGCAGCGGGTTGAAGTCAGCCATCCAGCTGCGCTCCCAATCCTCGTCGGCAATCATGTCATGGGCATGGTCCGGCAGGCTGCCGTTACGCAATGTGCGCAATTGGTTCAGCAGGGTATCAGCCTGCTGGTCGGCTTCGAACAGAGCCAGCAAATGGGTTTTGCGCCACAGTGGTGTCGTACCCAGGTCCGGCTCGAAAATCGGCTGGTCCTCGGCGTCCATAAAGGTTACCGAGACGGCACCCAGAGCCAGCAACTGATCTTCCAGTGTCTCGGCTTCATCGGGGGTGATGGCCAGGCGTAGTTGTAACCAGGGCATAGGGTTTCCTTCGGTGTTGCCGTAAGCCAGAAAAACAACGGGAGCGGACTGGCCGCTCCCGAAGCTGGATCATTGACTGCCCGCAGCTGGTTATTTGATACCCAGCTTGTGTTCCAGGTAGTGAATATTGACGCCGCCCTTGCAGAAAGCGGCGTCACGCACCAGCTCACGATGCAGCGGCGTGTTGGTCTTGATGCCGTCAACCACCAGCTCATCCAGGGCATTACGCATGCGTGCCAGCGCCTCATCACGGGTTGCCCCATAAGTGATCAGCTTGCCGACCAGTGAGTCGTAGTTGGGTGGTACCTTGTAGCCACTGTACAGGTGCGAGTCGACCCGCACACCGTTGCCACCGGGGGCATGGTAGAAGGTAACGGTACCCGGGCTGGGCATAAAGGTGGTCGGGTCTTCGGCATTGATGCGGCATTCGATGGAGTGGCCGCGAATCACGACATCATCCTGTGTCACGCTCAGCTTGTTACCGGCAGCCACCAGCAGCTGCTCCTTCACGATATCCACACCGGTGACCATTTCCGACACCGGATGCTCGACCTGAACGCGGGTGTTCATCTCGATAAAGTAGAAGCCGCCGTCTTCATAGAGAAACTCGAAGGTACCTGCGCCCTGGTAACCGATATCGATACAGGCCTGTACGCAGCGTGCCTGAACTTCAGCGCGAGCTTTCTCGTCGATACCGGGGGCAGGTGCTTCTTCGATGATCTTCTGGTGCCGGCGCTGCAAGGAGCAGTCACGATCACCCAGATGAATGGCATTGCCCTGGCCGTCAGAGAGTACCTGGATCTCCACGTGGCGCGGATTGGTCAGGAACTTCTCCAGATAGACCATCGGATTGCCAAAGGCGGCACCGGCTTCAGTCCGGGTCAGGCGAATGGATTTCAGCAGGTCTTCTTCCTGGTGCACCACGCGCATACCGCGACCACCGCCACCGCCAGCGGCCTTGATGATCACTGGATAACCGACGCGGCGACCTATGGTCAGGCACTCGGCTTCATCTTCCGGCAAGGGGCCGTCTGAGCCCGGTACCGTGGGAACGCCGGTGGCTTTCATCGCAGCGATCGCTGATACCTTGTCGCCCATCAGACGAATGACATCCGCTTTGGGGCCGATAAAGGTAAAACCGGAGCGCTCGACCTGTTCGGCAAAATCGGCATTCTCGGCAAGAAAGCCGTAGCCGGGATGGATGCCATCGGCGCCCGTCACCTCGGCAGCGCTGATGATCGCCGGGATATTCAGGTAGGACGCAGTGGCATTGGGCGGACCAATGCACACGGACTCATCGGCCAGTGCCAGGTGCATGAGTTCACGATCAGCCGTGGAGTGCACGGCAACAGTCTTCAACCCCAGTTCCTTGCAGGCGCGAATCACGCGCAGGGCAATTTCACCGCGGTTGGCTATAAGTACTTTCTGCATCGTTGGCTCCGGGTCGGGCTCAGGCGATGCTGAACAGGGGTTGATCGAATTCCACCGGCTGGCCGTTATCAACCAGGATGGCCTGAATCACGCCGCTCTTGTCGGCTTCGATATGGTTCATCATTTTCATGGCTTCGACGATGCAGAGTACATCGCCAGCCTTGACGCTCTGACCAACGCTGGCGAAAGCCGGCGAAGCCGGTGAGGGCGCTTCATAGAAGGTGCCTACCATGGGCGAGCGCACCAGATGACCGGTGGGCGCTTCAGCGGCCTCGACAGCGGGCGCAGCAGCGGCAGGCGCGGCGGCAGCCGGGGCAGGTGCCGCTGCAGGCATGGGTTGCGGCGCAAAGTACTGTTGCTGCGGAGCCAGCTGTTTGCTGTGACGGCTGATGCGGACGGACTCTTCGCCCTCATGAATCTCCAGTTCGTCAATGCCGGACTCCTCCAGCAGCTCGATCAGTTTCTTTACTTTACGAATATCCATTGTTGTATGTACTCCAGTACGTATTTGTTTATTGAGTCGTGTTCGTTGATTCGGTGCGCTGCAAAGCGGCTTGCAAGGCCAATTCGTAGCCCTGGGCACCCAGACCGCAAATCACCCCTTCGGCTACATCGGAAAAGAAGGAGTGATGTCGAAAGCTTTCACGCTGATGCACGTTGGAAAGGTGCACCTCGATGAATGGGATGCTCACAGCGAGCAATGCGTCACGTATGGCAACGCTGGTATGAGTAAAGGCAGCTGGATTGATGATGATGTAATCAATGGCTTCATCCCGGGCGGCATGAATGCGTTCAATCAGTTCATGCTCGGCGTTGCTTTGCAGGCTAAGCAAATGATGGCCTTGGCTGCTGGCCAGCTCGCGCAGGCGCTGGTCGATCTGGGCCAGGGTGATTGCACCATAGACGCCAGGTTCGCGACTGCCTAACAGATTGAGATTGGGTCCGTGCAGAACCAGGATGCTGGCCATGGCATTGAATCCGGCTGAAAACTAATGGCTGAGCTGACCATCGGGTCAGAGTTCTGATTGAGAGTTTGCCGGAAAGCGTTAGCGCTGTCCAGAATCTGTTGGTTGCCCTCAGATAGCAGCATGATGCCCGCAAGAAGTCCGAAATTGTTCATAAGTTGATCAGTCGACTGCAGCTAGTGCCTGCAGTCGAGCACTGAAGCCGGCGCGGTCGGTTTCACCCTGGATACGCAGCTCGCCAGCCTCATTGCCGTCTGGGGTAAAGAACAGGAAGGCTGGCGGACCGAACAATTGTTGCTGCTGAAGCCAGGAGCGCTGATCGGCAGTGTTGGCTGTCAGGTCGAGTTTGATGCGCACCAGGCCAAGGCTTTCCATCTCGCGCTGGATATCCGCATGGGCTAACACTTCACGTTCGATTTGTTTGCAGCTGATACACCAGTCGGCGTACAGCTCGATTATAGCCGGGCGTTGTTGCTCGCGAGCCTGCCGCAGCATGTTCTGGATGCCGGCCTGATCGGTCACGCTGGCAAAACCGGTGCTGGTCGAGCTACTGGCGCTGCTGCTGACCCCCAGATTGGCCAGCGGCCGCAAGGGGTCGGAGTTACCCGCCAGTCCGCCAAAGAGCGCGGCTGCAGCATAGATTGCACTGAGCAGGGCCAGCGTCTGGGCGATTTTGCCCGGCGCGTTCTTCGGTGTGCGGTCAAACAGGCCCAGGCGTACCGCCAGTCCAGCTGCCAGGGCCGCCCACAAGGCCAGGCTGACAGGGCCTGGCAGAACACGCTCGAGCAGCCAGATGGCAACGCCGAGCAAGCCGAAACCGAATAACTGTTTGACGGTCTCCAGCCAGGCACCAGAGCGGGGCAGAAAGGCGTTGCCGAAAACCGCTACTAGTAGCAGCGGCAGCCCCATACCCAAGGCGAGGGCAAACAGGGTGGCGGCACCGCTCATGGCGTTGCCGGTGGCGCTGATATAGACCAGGGCGCCAGCCAGTGGGGCGGATATACAGGGGGAAACTACCAGGGTCGAGAGGACTCCCATGGTCGCTGCGCCGGGAATCGAGCCGCCGCGCGTACGACCGGCCAGGTGTTCGATGGGTTCACGCAGGCGTGCCGGTAAGCGCAGCTCGAACAGGCCGAACATGGCCAAGGCGAAAGCGACAAAGAACAGGGCGAAAATACTCAATACCCAGACTGACTGCAGCCGAGCCTGGATATTCAGCGCCGCACCGAAAGTACCGATCAGGGCGCCGACCAGAGCAAAGCTGATGGCCATGGCCAGCACATAGCTGAGCGCCAGAATCAGCGCGCGAGGGCGGTCAATATCATCACGGCCTACCACCAGGCTGGACAGGATCGGCAGCATGGGCAGCACGCAAGGCGTAAAGGTCAGCCCGAGACCGGCGAGGAAGAACAGCAGCAGGGCCAGGCCCAGTTGTTCGCCTTGCAGCAAGGACTGAAAGCGGCTGGCCCCGCCAGCATCCAGCACACCACTAGTGGTGACTGCGGGGCTGATCTGGTTGCTGGTACCGGAGGCACTGCTGGTGCCGGGCAAGTCCAGATAGACGGTTTCAGGCGGGTAGCAAAGGCCGGCATCGGCACAGCCCTGAAAGCTAACTTGTAGTTGGCCACCGGGAATGTCACCCAGCGCATGCTCAAGGGTGACGCTGACTTCGTTGTAATAGGCCTCGATATCACCAAAAAACTCGTCATGCATGGCCTTGCCGGGGGGGAGTTCCACCCGGGTGATCTCGTCCCCGCTGGTCAGTGCGAAGTCAAAACGGTGGCGATAGAGATAATAGTCAGGAGGGATGTCAAAATAGAGGACGATCTGTTGCTCATCAACCTCGCGCAGCATGGGGCGGAACGCCTCATTGACCGGCAGAAATTTATGTTGCAGGGAGCTGCTGCCGGAAGAAAACAGGTTACCCAGGCCGCCACGGCTTTCCGAGGAAAACGGATTGGCCATGGCATGAGTAGCCAGCATTAGGGTCAGAATCAACAGGGTACGCAACAGCAGCATAACAAGTCTCGGTCATTCGGAAGGCTCCATCATAATGACACAGGAGCCAACTGCCGAGTGGCAAAAGGTCTCAGGGCGAAAATAGTGTTCCAGCGCTGTTGCTGAATGTTGCTGTACCCTTGGCTGGAGCTGGCTGCGGACTAGCTGTTAACATCAGCATTTTCGACCATCAGTAGTGGGTGTTTCACTCATTCCTGGCAGTTAACAGGGTAGTCAGTCATGAAAAAAGCCAGTGGCTTGCAGGCGCTCGGCGGCCTGGTCTATTCCACAGACAGTGGCCGCATGTGTCCGGGTTGTGGTGTGCCGGTGGCGGACTGTGTCTGCGCCGAGCAGGCGCTGCCAGAGGGCGATGGTATCGTGCGTGTGCGTCGCGAAAGCAAGGGGCGTGGCGGCAAGACGGTAACTACTGTCAGCGGAGTGCTGCTGCCGGCAGACGAGCTCAAGGCGCTGGCCAAGCGGATGAAAACCCGTTGTGGCTGTGGTGGTTCGGTAAAAGAGGGCGTAATCGAGATTCAGGGCGATCAGGTCGAGCTGCTTTGCGCCTGGTTGCGCGAGCAGGGGTTCAGTGTCAAGCGAAGTGGTGGTTGAGCTTAGTCACGCCTGAGCCACCAGTGCAGGTAACGTCCGAGCGGAGCATATGCAGGGTGACGGCTGTAAGCCAGCTCCTCGCGAATTACCTGGTCTTCTTCTGCCAGTTGCTGCCAATGCGGCGGCATATAGTCGTAAAACACCCGAATACCGCTTTCATGTATTTTGTCCAGTCCGGCATTGATAGCCGATTGCGCCAGTTCTCGCGGGTCCAGGGGCTGCTGCGGTGTCAGGCCGCGCTGGCCGACGCCTGCCAGTTGCTGGCGCTCCAGCTTGCGGAACTGCCCCTTGATGAGATTGCGATAGACCAAGGCGTCACGGTTATAGAAGGCCAGTGACAGCAGGCCGCCGCCGGGGCGCATCAGGCTACGCAGGTGGGCCAGTGCGGCGTGTGGGTCGGCCAGCCATTCGAGGACCGCGTGGCAGACAACCAGGTCGAATTGTTGTCCCTGCGCCGGCAAATCCTGCAGTGGCAGTGGCCAGTAGGCTTCAGCAGGCGTGCCCGCGCTGTCCATTTTTTTCCGCGCAGCGTCAAGCATATCCGGTGAAGGTTCACTGACCGTAATCTTGTGCCCTTTGGCCGCCAACCAGGCGCTGATGTGCCCCAGTCCAGCGCCTACATCAAGTACCTGTAACGGCGCTTCATCCGCTTGCGGCAGCCACTCCTGCAGGTCCCGGGTCAGCACGGCAAGGCGGATGGCGCCCTTGGGTCCGGCATAGATCTTCCGTGCCAGGTGACTGCCCAGCTGATCAAAATAGCGGTCGTTCATGATTGCGCGATGTGCCTTGCTGCGATTAATCGAAAGGGTAGTCTAACCGAGACTGGCTGATGCGCAGGCATAAAAAAAGCCAGCTTGTGGCCGGCTTTTTCAGGGGGCAGGAAGCTTATTTTTGGTAGGCTTCCACGGCCTTAACAATTTCCGCGCGGGCTTCGTCTGCATTGCCCCAGCGGTCGATCTTGACCCATTTGCCGGGCTCCAGATCCTTGTAGTTTTCGAAGAAATGCTGGATCTGTTGAATCAGCAGTTCCGGCAGGTCCGTGTGTTCCTTGATGTCGCGGTAGAGCACGCTGAGCTTGTCGTGCGGAACAGCGATCAGCTTGGCATCGCCACCGCCATCGTCGGTCATGTGCAGGACGCCGACCGGGCGGGCACGAATCACGGCGCCGGGTGCTACCGGATGCGGGGTTACCACCAGCACATCCAGTGGATCGCCATCATCGGCCAGGGTGTTGGGGATATAGCCGTAGTTGGCCGGGTAGAACATTGGCGTGGCCATGAAGCGATCAACAAAGAGGGCGCTGCTGTCCTTGTCGATTTCGTATTTGATCGGCGCGTGGTTGGCGGGGATCTCGATGGCGACGTAGATGTCGTTGGGGATGTCTTTGCCTGCGGGGATCTGGTCGTAGCTCATGGGTTACCTGATTCGGGCATGAAGGAAAAAGTCGCGCGCATTATAGGCTTTCGGCGCGGGGATACCAAGTAAAATGAGTTGGACCAAGGTCTAATCTTGAAGCTGCAAGCATCCAGTTTCTTGCTCGCCGCTTGGAGTCTGGTGTTCAGAGCTTCAGCGCAAAGTAGCGGAAATCCACATCGTCACTGAAACCCAATGAGCGATAGAGCCCGTGGGCTACTTCGTTGCTTTCGCCGGTCATTACCGTCATACGGCCAATGCCTTTACTCTTGGCCATTTCCTTGGCGTGGTTGATCATGCGGTCAGCCACCAGCTGACGGCGGGCTTCTTCAATCACGTAAATGCCCTTGAGTACCCAGCTGGCATTCAGGGTCAGGGCTGAGAAGCTGGGTATGAACTGACAAAAGCCCAGTACCTTGCCGCTTTGTTCATCCTCGGCAAGCAGGATGATCGCCTGATCTTCCTGCAGTCGGGCGCGGAGGAAGCGTTCCGAGGCTTCCGGCTTGGGTGCCTGGCCATAAAACTCGCGGTATTTGATAAATAGCGGGGTGATTTCATTCAGGCGTTCTACGCCCGCTTGCACAATACGCATACGAATTCCTCTGTTCTGGTCACTTATTGGATGCCAGATTGAATGGGGTCAACGCTAAAATCCTGCCTCAGCGAGAGACAATTCGCAATGGGCCTGACAAAAAAAATGGCTCCGCTGCAGGCAGGGAGCCATTTCGATTGCGCCTCTTGAGGTTCAGATGCTGAAGGGCGGTAGCTTGCGGGTGACACTGGCATTGATCAGGCGCACGTAACTGGGCATGCCATTGCTGAACGGTGGGGCATCTTCACCCTGGATCAGCGGTGACAGGTAGCGGCGACAGGCATCAGTGATATGGAAGCCGTCAGCGCTAATGAAATCACGCGGCATGAATTTCTCCACGTTAGCAACATCTTTCAGGGGCGCTTCAATGATGTCCCACTCATAAGGGCTGTCCTGCAAACGGCGGACTGCAGGCATCACCGAGTTCTTGCCGGCCAAGGCCATTTCTACTGCCGCGACGCCCAGGGCATAGGCCTGTTCGACATCGACTTTGGAGGCGATGTGCCGAGCGGCGCGCTGCAGGTAGTCAGCAACCGCCCAATGGTATTTGTAACCCAGTTCATCCTTGACCAGCCTGGCAATAGTTGGTGCAACACCACCCAGTTGAGCATGGCCGAAAGCGTCAGTAAGGCCAGTTTCCGAAAGGAACTTGCCATCGCTGTTCTTGATCCCTTCGGACACCCCGATCACGCAGTAACCATGGGCCTTGACGCACTCGTCAACACGTGCAAGGAAGGCTGTTTGATCGAACTCGATCTCGGGGAACAGGAGAATGTGCGGTGCTTCGCCCTCGGCTTCGCTCGCCAGGCCGCAAGCAGCAGTAATCCAGCCGGCATGCCGACCCATGACTTCAAGAATGAATACCTTGGTCGAGGTGGCGCACATGGAGGCCACATCAAAGCCAGCCTCGCGGATCGAGGTAGCCACGTATTTGGCTACCGAACCAAATCCGGGGCAGCAATCGGTGACCGGCAGATCATTGTCAACGGTTTTGGGTACGTGAATGGCCTGGATCGGGTAACCCATGGTTTCTGCCAGTTGCGAGACCTTGAGGCAGGTGTCGGCAGAATCGCCGCCACCGTTATAGAAGAAGTAACCGATATTGTGTGCCTTGAAGACTTCGATCAGGCGTTCATACTCGGCACGATTTGCATCCAGGCTTTTCAGTTTGTAGCGACAGGAGCCAAAGGCGCCGGACGGCGTATGCCGCAGCGCGGCAATATTCTCGGCAGATTCCTGACTGGTATCAATCAGGTCTTCGGTCAATGCGCCGATGATGCCATTGCGACCTGCGTACACAGTGCCAATCTGGTCCCCATGCTTGCGCGCAGTTTCGATCAGGCCGGCTGCAGAGGCATTGATAACGGCGGTAACACCGCCAGATTGGGCGTAAAAGGCATTCTTGACTGTCATGCAGGCTCCATGTGTGCTCAATGCCAGTCCTGGATCGGCCCGGCAACCGAAGGGTCATAATGAATGGCGCGAATGATAGCGGAAACCCGCTGCTTTTGCATGGCCGTCCGGCGGGCATGATAAACTCCGGCCAAAAGCTACAAGCCAGAAGCTTGCCCTTGCCGCTTAACGGTTAAAGCTGGCAGCTTGCAGCTGACCACCAGAACAGGAGCTCTGCGTTGCACATCCATATCCTCGGTATTTGCGGCACCTTTATGGGCTCATTGGCCTTGTTGGCACGAGAACTGGGTCATTGGGTCACTGGCTCCGATGCCAATGTCTATCCGCCGATGAGTACTCAGTTGGCGGCGCAGGGCATTGAATTGCAGGAAGGTTACGCACCGGAGCATCTGCAACCGGCCCCGGATCTTGTGATCGTCGGTAACGCACTGTCGCGAGGCAATCCGGCGGTGGAGTATGTTCTGGATCAGGGTTTGCCATATGTGTCCGGCCCGCAGTGGCTGGCTGATCATGTGTTGCAGGGGCGCTGGGTACTGGCTGTCGCAGGTACTCACGGCAAGACTACTACAGCCAGTATGCTGGCCTGGTTGCTGGAGGATGCCGGTATGGCACCGGGCTACCTGATTGGCGGTGTGCCGCAGAATTTCGGTGTGTCAGCGCGTCTGGGTGATACCCCGTTTTTCGTGGTTGAGGCTGACGAGTACGACAGTGCGTTTTTTGACAAGCGCTCAAAGTTCGTGCATTACCGCCCGCGAACCCTGGTGATGAACAACCTGGAATACGACCATGCAGATATTTTTCCTGATCTATCGGCGATCGAGCGGCAGTTTCACCATCTGGTGCGCACAGTGCCGGGTTCCGGGTTGATCATTTATCCGCAAGCCGAAAAGGCATTGCAGCGTGTAATAGCACAGGGCTGCTGGACGCCGCAGCAAATGACGGGCGATGGCGCTGACTGGAAAGCGAAGTTACTGAGTGCTGATGGTTCGCATTTTGAGGTCTGGCTGCAGGGCGAGTGTCAGGGCGAAGTCCGTTGGCAGCAAACTGGAGAGCACAGCGTTGCCAATGCGCTGGTGGCATTGGCTGCCGCACGGCATGTCGGGGTTAGGCCGGCGCAGGGCATCGCTTCACTGGCGCGTTTTGCCAGTGTCAAACGCCGCATGGAATTGTTGGCCGAGATCAATGCCATTCGTATCTACGATGATTTTGCCCATCATCCGACGGCGATTTCCACTACCCTGGCGGGGGTGCGCAAGCAAGTGGGCTGCGCGCAGGTTATCGCAGTGATTGAGCCGCGCTCCAATACCATGCGTCTTGGTAGTCATCAGGCCGCGTTGCCGGCCAGCGTAGCTGATGCCAGCGAAGTGATCTGGTATCAACCACCTGGGCTGGACTGGTCACTGGGTTCGGTGGTTGCCGGCAGCCCGGTACCGGCTCAGGTGCTGGACTCGACGGCGGCGATTATTGATCGGGTGCTGACAGTAGCAAAGCCGGGCTGTCAGGTCGTTATCATGAGTAATGGCAGCTTTGCCGGTTTGCACGGTGAACTGGTTGCCGCACTGGAGCAGCACTATGCCTGAACAACGGGTAACCCTCGCGGTAACCGGCGCCTCAGGCGCCCAATATGCCATGCGCTTGCTGGCGTGCCTGGTCAAAGCGGATGTCGAGGTGTTTTTCCTGATATCCCAGGCGGCGCAATTGGTGATGGCCACCGAAACGCAGTGGCGGCTACCGCCCAAGCCACAGGCGTTGCAAGCTTTTCTGACGGAACAATTTGCTGCGCGTGAGGGTCAGATTCGTGTGTTTGGCAAGCAGGACTGGATGGCTCCGGTCGCTTCGGGCTCCGGCGCGCCGGGCGCCATGGTGGTGTGCCCGTGCTCGACCGGTTGCTTGTCGGCAATTGCCACCGGGGCAAGCAACAATCTGATCGAACGTGCAGCAGATGTAGCCTTGAAAGAGCGCCGCAAGCTGATTCTGGTGCCGCGCGAAGCGCCTTATTCAACGCTGCACCTGGAAAATATGCTCAAGCTGAGCCAGATGGGTGCTGTCATCATGCCTGCCAGTCCGGGCTTTTATCATCAACCAGCCACTATTGATGATCTGATTGATTTTGTCGTGGCGAGGATTCTC
>SKFV01000060.1 GCA_007117785.1 Pseudomonas sp. | reverse complement strand
GATCCAGCGGATACGCTCGAACGCCTGAAGCGCCTGCGCGGCGCTGTCGGCATTGGTCGCTTTGGAATCGTTGTACCATTGCACCTTGCCGCGCTCGGCAACCCACTGACAGCGATGCGGCAAGCCGCCAAAGTTCTGCAGCGCCGACAGCATCGCCGGCATCGGCAAGCCCGCTGCATGCCCCAGAGCCAGTGCGGCCAGGGCATTGGCCTGGTTATGGGCACCACGCACCTTCAAGGCGCTGACCGGGATCAAGGGAGTAAATTCAAAGGCCAGCCAGCGTTCATCCTTGTGCTCAAGCAGGCCAAAGCCGCGTAAATCAGGCTTGTTCAGGCCAAAGGTCCAGCGCGGCAACTGGTCAGCCACCAGGGGTTGTGACAAGGCATCATCTCGGTTCACCACGATCTGACGCGCACCACGGAAAATACGATGCTTGGCCTGATGGTAGCCAACCAGGTCAGCGTAGCGATCCATATGATCTTCGCTGACATTCAGCACCGTAGCCACTTCAGCATTCAGGCGCTCGGTAGTTTCCAGCTGGAAACTGGACACTTCCAGCACATAGAGTTCTGCCTGCTGGTCGAGCAGATCCAGCGCTGGCGTACCCAGGTTGCCGCCAACCGCTACCCGCTTGCCAGCGGCCTTGGCCATCTCACCGACCAGGGTGGTGACCGTACTTTTGGCGTTGGAGCCGGTAATCGCGATGATCGGCGCTTTGGCGTCACGGGCGAACAACTCGATATCACCAATCAGACTGACACCAGCCGCCTTGGCGGCCTGCAGGGCTGGCGTGGCCAGGGCAATCCCCGGGCTGACAATCAGCTCATCTGCGGTGCTAAGCAATGCGGCGTTCAGCTCACCCAGATGGAGATCCGCCATGGGCGCGAAGCGCTTCAGTTGCTCCAGCCCCGGTGGCTCTGCACGGGTATCACAGACAGCAAATGGCACGCCACGGCCGGCCAGATAACGGGCGACCGAAAGCCCGCTACTGCCGAGCCCGACGATAATCCGCTGTTTGTCCGTGCTGATAAGTGCCACAGAGCAGTCCTTTAACGTAGTTTCAATGAAGCCAGGCCGATCAACACCAGTACCACGGTGATGATCCAGAAGCGCACAATGACGCGCGGCTCCGGCCAGCCTTTGAGTTCAAAATGGTGATGAATCGGCGCCATGCGAAATACGCGGCGACCGGTCAACTTGAAAGACGCTACCTGGACAATCACGGATAGCGTCTCGACGACGAAAATCCCGCCCATGATGAAGAGCACGATTTCCTGCCGTACGATCACTGCAATCACACCCAACGCAGCACCCAATGACAGGGCACCGACATCGCCCATGAACACCTGGGCCGGATAGGTGTTGAACCACAGAAAACCGAGGCCGGCGCCAATCAGCGCGCCGCAGAAGATGATCAGCTCACCGGAGCCGGGAATGTGCGGAATCAGCAGGTATTCGGCAAACTGGAAGTTGCCTGACAGATAGGCAAAGATCCCCAGCGCGCCGCCGACCATAACCGTGGGCAAAATTGCCAGGCCGTCGAGACCATCCGTCAGGTTCACCGCGTTGCTGGAGCCGACAATGACGAAATAGGTCAGCACGATAAAGAGCAAACCCATCTGGAATTCAAGCTGCTTGAAGAAGGGCACTATCAAGGTGGTTTCTGCCGGTGTACTGGCCGACCAGTAAAGAACGATAGCGGCGATCAGGCCAAATACCGATTGCCAGAGATATTTCCAGCGTGAAGGCAGGCCGCGCGAATTTTTCTCGATAACCTTGCGATAGTCATCCACCCAGCCAATAGCGCCAAAGCTGATGGTCACCCCGAGCACAACCCAGACATACAGATTGCTCAGGTCAGCCCACAGCAGAGTACTCAGGGCAATAGCGACCAGAATCAGCGCGCCACCCATGGTTGGCGTGCCTTTTTTGGACAAATGCGACTGCGGGCCGTCATTGCGCACCGATTGGCCGATCTGGCGTACCTGCAAGGTGCGAATCATCCACGGGCCAAGAAACAATGCCACCGCCAGCGCGGTCAATACGCCGAGAATGCCGCGCAGTGTCAGATACTGGAACACAGCAAAGCCGCTGTGAAACTGTTGCAGGTATTGTGCTAGCCATAACAACATGTCAGCCGGCCCCTTGTTGGTTTTCTTGTGGGTTGAGCAGACCGGCAACTACCTGTTCCATGGCAGCACTACGCGAGCCCTTGATCAATACCCGGGTGTCCGCACCCAGTTGTGGACGCAGGGCATCCAGCAATGTCGCTTTATCGGTAAAGGCCTCGCCACCCGGGCCAAAGGCTTCAGCGGCCAATGCGGCCAACGGGCCACTGGTATAGAGCGCCTGCAGTCCCTGATTACGTGCGTAATCGCCAATTTCACGGTGACTGCTGACTTCCCACTCACCCAGCTCGCCCATATCACCCAGTACCAGAATGCGCGAACCGGAGAAGCCTGCGAGCAGGTCGATAGCTGCTTTTACCGAAGCCGGGTTGGCGTTGTAGCTGTCATCAATGATCAGCGCGCCCTGCAGCCCGCGCTGCGGGAAAGTGCGCCCGGCGACTGGCAGTACCTTGGCCAGACCGTCAGCAATGTCCTGCAGATTGAAGCCCAGCAGCAAGGCTGCTGCGGCAGCAGCCAGCGCGTTGGAAACATTGTGTTGACCCAGCAGCGCCAACTGCACCGGCTGACGTTGCCCTTGATGACAGAGCATGAATTGCACACAACCATCAGCGTTGCTGCCAATCGCTTCGGCACGCAGCTCGGCACTCGGGTTATCAACGGCAAACACCATGGCCTGACGCCCTGCCAGGGTTTGATACCAGGTTTCAAACCAGGGGCTGTCCAGGTTCAGTACCGCCTTGCCGTCCGCCGGCAAAGCGGTAAAGATTTCACCTTTGGCTTTGGCCAGTTGTTCCGGCCCACCAAAGCGACCGACGTGCGCCATGGTGGCATTGATCAGTATGCTGATCTGCGGCACGGCCAGGTTCATGCTGTAGGTCAGGTCACCAGCCTTGGCGGCACCCATCTCAATCACTGCGTAGTCGTGTTCAGCAGTAAGCTCCAACAGGGTCAGTGGCACGCCCAGTTCGTTATTCAGGTTGCCCCGGGTAGCCAGTACCTTACCGCGCTGACGCAATATCGCTGCCAGCATTTCCTTGACCGTGGTTTTGCCACTGGAACCGGTAATCGCGACCATCGGCTTGAGATAAGCCTGGCGCGCCAGCGCGGCCAACTGACCGAGGGCATAAGCGCTGTCGGCGACCTGCAATTGTGGCAGGATGTCATCGACCGCATGCTCGACCAGAGCGGCGGCAGCGCCTTGTGCCCGCGCTTGTGCCAGATAGTCATGGCCATCGGCACGTTCACCCGCGAGGGCTACAAACAAGGCACCCGGACCAGCCTGGCGCGAATCAATCACAACCCGATCAAATTGCGCATCGGTATTCAACAGGCGCCCGGACAAGGGTTGCACCAGACTACTCAAGCTGATGGCTTCAAGCAT
>SKFV01000254.1 GCA_007117785.1 Pseudomonas sp. | reverse complement strand
TGCCGCCGGGCTGACGACCATCGAAGAAGTGCTGCGCGTGACGCCGAACAGTCAGCAGAAGTAACTGTCCAGGATGGTGCCGGCTGCCCTACCCGTTTCAGCCTGCTAGAATGCCGGCCTGCAACCGGAGCCTGTCATGAATTACCGTCACAGTTACCACGCCGGCAACCACGCCGATGTTTTCAAGCACGCCATCTTGCTGCGTATGCTGCAGCTGATGCAGCGCAAGGTTACCCCACTGTGCTACCTGGACAGCCATGCCGGCACAGCGCTCTATGATTTGCTGGGTGAACAAGCCGGCAAGACCGGCGAGTATCGCGAGGGTATCGGCCGCCTCTGGCAGGCGGAAGACTTACCCTCGATGCTGGCAGAGTTTCGGGCTGCCGTTGGGCGCCATAACCCTGACGGGGAGCTGCGGCTGTATCCCGGTTCACCGCAGTTGATGGCTGACGCCCTGCGCGAGCAGGATCGGATGATTCTGAGTGAACTGCACCCGGAAGATGCCGATACCCTGAAAGCGCATTTTGCCGGTCAGGATGCTATCGCGGTCCATCAGCGCGACGGTTACGAACTGGGCAAAGCCTTTCTGCCAGTGGCCGAAAAACGTGGACTCTGGTTGCTCGACCCGCCCTTCGAGAAGACCGACGATCTGCAGCGCTGCCTGCAAGCGATGGATGCAGGTCTGCAGCGTATGCGCCAATGTGTGATTGCGCTCTGGTACCCGATCAAGGATACCCGCACGCTCAAGGCGTTTTACCAACAGGTTGGCCAGCGCGACTGGCCCAAGGTGCTGCGGATCGAATTCAATGTGCGCCCGGCTGATACCCACCTTGGGCTGAACGGCTCCGGGCTGATCCTGGTCAACCCGCCATGGCCGCTGTGGGAAGAGCTGGAGACCGTATTGCCCTGGCTGAACCAGCACCTGGCCCAGTCTGTCGGGGCCGATTGGCGCATGGACTGGCTGGTGGGCGCACCCTGACCGTCAGTTTTTTGCGCGCAAGGCGCTGATCGGCTGGCCGGTCGCCTGCTTGACCGCCCGGCGCAAACTGGACACCGCACCAAAGCCCGTCAGTTCGGCAATCGCTTCGACCGATAGCGGTGATACGCGCAATTGATACAGACAAAACCGCAAGCGTACCTGCTGCAGCAACTCGCGAAAGCTGGTACCTTCAGCGCTCAGGCGCCGGCTCAACACCCGCGGACTCAGCTGCAATGCGGCCGCCACGCTGGCCAGGTCCGGCAAGCTTGCAGCGTGGCCGGTGCCGGCCCGCGCCAACTCACGATTGAAATGCAAGCTGATCTGGCTGCGCACGGCATCGCTTTGCGTAGGGACCAGGCCTGCAACCTGCAATTCGGCTTCACAGTGTTCAACCAGATGCCGGAACGCCTGTGCCCGCCAGGGCCGCGACGGCTGACTGCGAAAATCCTGATGTATCGACATGAGTGACTGGCGCGCGCCAAAACGCACCGGTTCACAGGGTAGCTCCCTGAACAGCGCCGCATAGGTCGGACGCGGACAAGCCAGTTCAGCCAGAATGCGGCTATCGGCAACCTGATGATTGCCACAGGCAGCCCAATGCCGCACCGTAATCGCCAGACGAAATTCCAGCTCGAACTGCAGCATCTGCTGATCGGCATGCGGTGAGGGGAAGCAGCGCAGCGGATAGACAAAACGCCCATCATTGCCGATATACCCCAGGGGTTTGCCCACCGAGAGGGCATAGAAGGGTTGTGCAATCATCTGATAGCGCAGAAAAGCTTCTTCCGCATCACGCAGGCTGGGGCTGCAATGCACGACATAGCCCACACTGCCGTGAAAGCACCAGTCCAGCTCCAGACCAATACGCAAGCCGATACCCGGCACTTCGCAGTGCTGCAAGCCATTTTTCAGCAACCGAAGTTGCTGAGCATAGGAGATAAACTGGTTCGGCTGGTCAAACTGTTGCTCGCTGATGTCCGTACCCTGCAACAGCTTTTTCAGGCTGACCCCATGACGCAGAAAACCCTCGACAAAACCCGCCGGGTAGAGCTGCAAAGGGATTACCTTGTGCGACGCGTCCATCATGCACACCTTTGAATCATTGTTGTGTGCAGTCTACAAAAGACAACGCCGGCTGGGGAGCCGGCGTTGTCAGATTACAGGTAAAACAAAAGCCGACTTACGGCGCCCAGACAGCGCAACGGTGGGCCGCCCGGAAGCCGGCACGGTTGAGAGGCTGTACATTCGGCGTTTCGAAAGAAACCATTTCACCTACGCCCGTCACATAGGGGTTCCAGTTCAAGGTGCTTGAGCGTGGATCTCCATCACGAGCAAAGTCAGCCCAGGCGCGGGTCATGGTTCGCGCCAGATCAACCTGTTCAGCGCTGGCGCGGGCACCAAAACCCTCATCCGAACCAAAGATATACTGAATCTCGAAAGCATGGGCCGCACCAAAGGTCAGCCAGCTGGGCCCCTGGATAATAGGCGGCGCATTGCGGTCAGCAAACTCGTAGACATAGAGACCCGCATCCGAGTTCGCTGCTACACGATCAGCCTGTGTGCTGGCCGGGCAAGCAAAGATGATATCCGTCAACACTGCCGTCATGATCTTTGAGTAATCGTTATCAAAGGCTGCCGGCGGGTAAAGCATGCCTCCGGCTACGACCGCTTCAACCGTAGGTGCAAAAAGACCCAGCACTTCCAGTATTCCAGGATAATTATCGACGGTAATCGGATTATCCTCTGCTCGAACGGCGAAGAAGTAGCTCCACTCCTCGGTATTGGTGCCCATGATCACCGGTACTTTGGCGAAATTACCTGACTGCAGCGCAGCATTGACCGTCATCGGCAAAATATCCGGCCGCAAGGTGGGCGTCTGGGTACCGGGCGGGGTAGCAGCCAGAATGTCAGCCACTGACTTGTTGCGCAGGCAGGCGACTTGCTCTGCATCGGACCCATCACTACAGCCCACTGCACCAGCAAAATCAACACCCCTCGCTTCGGCAACTGATAGTGCAGACTCAGCGGCACTGTAGGAGCCACTTTGCACAATAGCCTTGTCAAACAAGCCATTTGACGCTGGTGAAACCAGATGCATCAGCACACTCAGACCACCGGCCGACTCACCAAAAATGGTGACGTTATCAGGGTCGCCGCCGAAGGCATCAATATTGTCCTTTACCCATTGCAGAGCAAGCTGTTGATCCATGATGCTGTAACTGCCCGAGGCCGGTAACACACCGGCATCAACATCAGCCACTTCGGCGCTCAGCCCAGGGTGAGCCAGCAACCCCAGGCGGCCCAGGCGATAGTTGATTGAAACAACCACTACATCCTCGCCGACCAGGCGGTTGGGGACATAGTCAGCGCCGCCGCTACCAAAGATGAAAGCACCACCATGGATCCAGACCATGACCGGGTGCGGGCCTTCGGTTTTCGGGGTATACACGTTCAGGTAAAGGCAATCTTCGGTTGTTACTCCGGCTTGCGGACAGGCATTGCCAAATCTGTCGGCCTGCAATACACCAGACCATGAGTCCGCAGGCTGTGGTGCAGCAAAACGCAGATCACCAACGGGTGGCTGGGCGTAAGGAATACCCCTGAAGTAGTAAAAGTCAGGCTCAGTCACGCCTTGCACGTCGCCCTGCAAGGTGGTGCGCACAGGTGGCTGTTCAGAAACCACTTGGCTGGAACTACCGCTGCCGCCGCCTGACAGGCAGGCAGTCAAACTGGTAGCAATAATGGCGAGCGCAGCTGCGCGCAGCGCGTTGGGCATAAAGTGATCCAGGGTCGGCATACTACATCCTCATATTCTTATGCTTGTGGTCGGCTACAGGAATGGCATAAAGCCAGACAGAGCACGAAACATCATGCTAGAGCCTTGCGCTGAGGACGAATATGACCTGAGAAACCATTTCAGGGGCAGGTTGGCAGAAACCGAATCAATGGCATCACCCGTTAGGGTGGGCTGCTTTGGCAGCCCACCCCTGCTATGAAAATCACCACTTGTCATGGTTCAGAGGGGTAAGAGATAACTGTGCAGCAAGCCCACCACTGCGCACACCCCAAGGACTTTCAGAATACTATTATTGAAGCGCCAGAGTGCAATAAAGGCGGCCAGGGCGACCAACGCAGCAAACCATTCGAAGCCGCCAGTAAAGGGCTGATCGGCCGCGGCCTGCGGCCAGAGCACGTGCCAACCAAAAAACAGCGCCAGATTGAGAATCACTCCGACCACCGCAGCGGTAATCGCCGACAGTGGCGCGGTGAATTTGAGGTCACCGTGGGTGGATTCCACCAGTGGCCCACCGGCCAGAATGAATACGAACGACGGCAGGAAGGTAAAGAAGGTCGCCACACTGGCAGCAACAAAACCGGCGAGGAACAGGTGGTCGGCACCGAAAATGGCGTGTGTCCAACCGCCGACATAACCGACAAAAGCCACCACCATGATCAGCGGGCCCGGGGTACTTTCACCCAGCGCCAGGCCATCCACCATCTGCGCACCGGTCAGCCAGCCATAGGTCTCCACGCCACCCTGGTAGACATAAGGCAATACTGCATAGGCCCCGCCAAAGGTCACCAGCGCGGCCTTGGAGAAAAAAACCGCCATATCGGTCAAGGTGCCCGCCGGCAGCAGCAGAATCACCACAGTCCAGAGCAACAGGGCCACTGCGACCAATTTGCACAGATGCAGATTGTTGTGACGGGTATGCGCCAGCGGTGGTGTGTCGTCATCAATCACGGCGGCGCCGTAATGCTTGTCCGCCGCGCCATGTCCGCCACCCAGCTGGAATTTTTCCGGCAACCATTTGCCACCCAGCATACCGATCAGCGCTGCGCCAATAACGATAAAGGGGAAAGGCACACGGAAAACAAAAATGGCCACAAAGGCGGCAGTGGCCAGGCACCACATCACACTGTTTTTCAGTGCCCGCGTGCCAATCCGCCAGGCGGCGAAGAGCACAATGGCAACCACCGCCGGCTTGATGCCGGCAAACACCCCTTGCACCAGTGTCAGATCCCCATGAGCAAGGTAGACCCAAGTCAGGCCTGCCAGGATAAACAGTGAGGGCAACACGAACAGCACCCCGGCGACAATGCCACCCCAGGTGCGGTGCAACAGCCAGCCCAGATAGATCGCCAGTTGCTGGGCCTCAGGCCCAGGCAGCAACATGCAGAAGTTCAGTGCATGCAGAAAGCGCCGCTCGGAAATCCAGCGCCGCTTCTCGACCAGTTCCTGATGCATGATGGAAATCTGCCCCGCCGGCCCGCAGAAGCTGATAAAGCCCAGCTTGAGCCAGTACCAGAAGGCTTCACGGAATGAGGGGTGAGCTGGCCTGTGAGCGATATCCCGGGCGTCACTCATGCGCTGTGTTCCTTGTATTGAAAGCAGATGTATCGGATTGACCAATGCTGGCGGGCATCAGCATAACGGAAACAGGTGACGCAAATAAGGTACTGGTTGAACACGAATAAAGCGCCCCTGCCTGCAGTCGAAGGCAACTGACTCGGCCACCGAGTGAATACGCTTTCCTCGATGGTTTTTCCTCACTTTGTCAGGCTGCGATTGCTGCAGCAACTTGTTATCATGGCGGGCTAACGCAACGCACAACGAGACCACCGCCATGCCTGATTACCGCTCGAAAACCTCCACCTTTGGCCGCAATATGGCGGGTGCCCGCGCACTGTGGCGTGCCACCGGCATGAAGGATGAGGATTTCCAGAAGCCGATCATTGCCATTGCCAACTCCTTTACCCAGTTTGTGCCCGGCCACGTGCACCTGAAAGATCTGGGTCAGTTGGTGGCGCGCGAGATCGAAAAGGCCGGCGGTGTGGCCAAGGAGTTCAATACCATCGCGGTGGATGACGGTATCGCCATGGGTCATGACGGCATGCTCTATTCGTTGCCCAGCCGCGAGATAATTGCCGACTCGGTCGAGTACATGGTCAACGCCCATTGCGCCGATGCCATCGTGTGTATTTCCAACTGCGACAAGATCACCCCCGGCATGCTGATGGCGGCCTTGCGCCTGAATATTCCGGTGGTCTTTGTCTCCGGCGGACCGATGGAAGCCGGCAAGACCAAACTGGCCAGCCACGGCCTGGATCTGGTCGATGCCATGGTGGTTGCGGCGGACGACTCGGTATCCGATGAAACCGTGGCCGAATACGAGCGTAGCGCCTGTCCGACCTGTGGTAGCTGCTCGGGTATGTTTACCGCCAACTCGATGAACTGCCTGACCGAGGCGCTCGGCCTGTCACTACCCGGCAACGGCTCCACCCTGGCGACCCACAGTGATCGCGAGCAACTCTTCCTGCGCGCCGGGCGAACCATTGTCGATCTGTGCAACCAGTATTACGGCGAAGGCAACGAGAGCGTACTGCCGCGCAATATTGCCAACTTCAAGGCGTTTGAGAATGCCATGACGCTGGATATCGCCATGGGTGGTTCAACCAATACCATCCTGCACTTGCTGGCGGCCGCCCAGGAAGCCGAGCTGGCGTTTGATCTGCGTGATATCGACCGCCTATCCCGCAAAGTGCCGCAGCTGTGCAAGGTGGCGCCGAACATCCAGAAATACCATATGGAAGATGTACACCGCGCCGGTGGCATTTTTTCCATCCTTGGCTCACTGGCCCGTGGCGGTCTGTTGCACACCGAAGTGCCCACAGTGCATAGCCCGAGCATGGCGGATGCCATTGCCCAGTGGGACATTACCCAGACCAGTGATGAAGCGGTACACACCTTCTTCAAGGCGGGTCCGGCCGGCATTCCCAGCCAGGTGGCATTCAGTCAGAGCACGCGCTGGGACACCCTGGATGATGACCGCGAAAATGGCTGTATCCGCAGTGTCGAACATGCCTATTCGCAGGAAGGCGGTCTGGCCGTGCTCTATGGCAACATTGCCGAAGACGGCTGCGTGGTGAAGACTGCCGGGGTCGATGAGTCCATTCACGTCTTTGAGGGCCGGGCGAAGATTTTCGAGAGCCAGGACAGCGCGGTCAAAGGCATTCTGGCCGATGAGGTCAAGCCCGGTAATATCGTGATTATTCGCTATGAAGGCCCGAAAGGCGGCCCGGGTATGCAGGAAATGCTCTACCCGACCAGCTACCTGAAATCCAAAGGCCTGGGCAAGGATTGTGCACTGCTGACTGATGGCCGCTTCTCTGGCGGCACCTCAGGCCTGTCAATCGGTCACGCCTCGCCTGAAGCCGCCGCTGGCGGTGCCATTGGCCTGGTGCGCGATGGCGACAAGATCCTGATCGATATTCCCCAGCGCAGCATCAATCTACTGGTTAGCGATGAAGAGCTGGCCAGCCGTCGTGCCGAGCAGGACCAGAAAGGCTGGAAGCCGATTGAAGTGCGACCGCGCAAGGTATCCGGTGCGCTCAAGGCCTATGCCCTGCTGGCAACCAGTGCGGATAAAGGTGCCGTGCGCAACCTGGCAATGCTGGATGATTGAACCCTGGCTGAATCTGGACGGGGCTTAGGCCCCGTCAATTTTCCGCCTGAACAGCAGTGCCCGTGCGCCTAAAATACTTTCCCGTCAATTTCAAGACGTCAATTTGCCATTCGTCGGAAATACTCAGCCACTGGCCATCATTCTGCCCCTACCTGCTATTCAAGCACGTTATTATACGATCATATTTACTTCGCCCTAGTAGCAGCGGTGCTTCATATGGATAGTGGCTGCCCCAAACTTTTGCTGGTCGAGCCTGATCCGGTCAAGCGACAACAGTTGCTGGCGACCTGTCTGCCGGCTGGTGCGCCCGCTGACTTTGTCATTGACCTCTGCACCCGTCGTAGTGAAGCCCTCAAACGCCTGACCACGGAAAATTTTGACGCCTGCCTGGTGCCCGCCGATATGGATCTGGTGCGCGGCATACGTCGTGGTGTCAGCGAAACGCTATGCCTGGTGGTCAGTGATATTCAAGGGCATGCTGAAGGCACTCAGGCAATTGAAGCTGGCGCAGATGATGTCTTGCAACGCGATGAGATCAACCCCGGCAGCTTGACCCGTGCCCTGGTGCATGGCCGTTGCCGTCGTTTACGTGGCGACCAGCTAGCGCTGGAAGCGAGGCAGGACCCACTGACTGGCCTCGCCAATCGCGCGCGCCTGGAAGAAGAGCTGGACCGCATGTTGCTGCACAGCGCCCGCAGCCATACCAGCTTTGCCCTGCTGTACATCGACCTCGATTACTTCAAGCAGATCAATGACAGTTTTGGGCATGGCCTGGGGGACTTGCTGCTGGCAGTGATCGCCAATCGCCTGCGACGCACCATGCGCCAGAATGATCTGATTGCCCGCGTCGGTGGTGACGAATTTGTCGCCCTGCTGAGTGACCTGCATGACCCCAACGATGCTGCTCTGATCGCCAGCAAGATCATTCATACGCTGAGTGAACCTATCACCCTTAACAGCCATCACCTGCTGATTTCAGCCAGTGTCGGTATTGCCACCCACCCGGCACACGGCCAGACGGCAACAGAATTGTTGCAACATGCCGACCAGGCCCTCTATCGCGCCAAGGCCGGCGGCCGCAACGGCTATAGCTTTTACTCACCGCAAGATGAAAGCCACACGCGGGAAAATCTCGATATCGAACAGGGCTTGCGCACCGGGCTGCTGGAGGGTGAATTTCGCCTGCACTATCAACCCATTGTGGATACCCAGAACGGTAATACCGTTGCCTGGGAAGCGCTGCTGCGCTGGCAGCACCCTCGGCTTGGCCTGTTGACGCCCGATGATTTCCTGCAACTGGCGGAGCATAGCGGGCTGATTCTGCCCATGGGCCACTGGGTGATCGGGCAAGCCCTGAATGCGCTGCGCACGTGGCAGGCAGCCGGCATCGAATGTCGTCTGGCGATCAATATCAGCGACCGTGAGCTCAAACAACCGCGCTTTGCCGACCAGTTGCAGCAATTGCTGGTGAAGAGCAAAGTCCCCGCGCATATGCTGCAACTGGAGCTGCGTGAATCCACCTTGCTCCGGCACAGTGATCAGGCGAGCAAACTCTGCCATGCACTCAGTGCCCTGGGCGTGTCGATCTGGCTGGATCGCTTTGGTGAGGAGTATGGCGCCTTTGGTTACCTGTCACGCTTGCCGATTCAGGGCGTCAAGCTGGATGGGCGTCATGCGGAAGAAGACAGTGCCAGCGGTGACTATGTGCGCAATCTGATCAGCCTGTCTCGGAGCATGGACAAACGCATCATCGCGTCCTACATCGAAAATGCCGACAGTGCGCGCCAGGTGTCTGATTGCGGCGGTGATTACTTGCAAGGTTTCTGGATCGGCCAGCCGCGCCCGCTGGATCAGGTGCTGAGTCAACCGGCGCGGCGATCCCAGACCTGGTAACTGTGTGCCGGGTAGTCAGCGCCAGCAGGCTTGTTATCGGCTTCCTGCAACTGCCATTGGCGTGAATCCCATTCGGGAAACCAGGCATCCCCCGCCGGTTCCAGCTCGACCTGAGTCAGATAAAGCCGGTCGGCTTGCGGCAACAACTGGGTATAGAGGTTCTCGCCACCGATGATCATCACTTCATCCGCACCATCCAGTTCAGCCTGGGCATAGGCACGGCGCAGCGCCTCTTCTACCGAGGCAACCACCACAGCGCCCGGCAGGCTCAACTCCTTTTGGCGGGTCAGCACTATATTGGTTCTTCCCGGCAAGGGACGCCCCAGGGAATCAAACGTCTTGCGGCCCATGACAATGGGTTTGCCCCAGGTCCGCGCACGGAAATACTTGAGGTCTTCCGGCAAGTGCCAGGGCAGTTGATTATCCCGCCCGATCACCCGGTTACGGCCAAGCGCAGCAATCATCGCCAAGCGAGGATGGGTATCGCTCATACGGCAACCGGCGCTTTGATATGCGGATGGGCCTGGTAATTTTCCAGGGTGAAATCTTCAAAGGTAAAGGCAAACAGATCCGTCACCTCGGGGTTCAAGCGCATGGTCGGCAAGGGCAAGGGATCCCGCGTCAGTTGCAGATCAGCCTGCTCCAGGTGGTTGCTGTAAAGGTGGCAATCACCGCCGGTCCAGATAAACTCGCCCGGCTGCAAATCACAGACCTGGGCGACCATCAGGGTCAGCAAGGCATAACTGGCAATATTGAAAGGCACGCCAAGGAAAATGTCCGCCGAGCGCTGATACAACTGGCAGCTCAGCTTGCCGTCGGCCACATAGAACTGGAACAGGGCATGACAAGGCGGCAACGCCATCTGATCGACCAGTGCCGGGTTCCAGGCCGAAACCATCAAGCGGCGCGAGTCCGGATTGCTGCGAATCATATCGATCAGCTTACTGATCTGGTCAATCGACTCGCCATTGGGCGCCGGCCAACTGCGCCATTGGTAACCGTAAACTGGCCCCAGGTCGCCCTTCTCGTCAGCCCAGGCATCCCAGATCGAGACGCCGTTCTCTTTCAGGTAACGAATATTGGTATCACCCTGAAGGAACCACAGCAGCTCATGGATGATCGATTTCACATGGCATTTCTTGGTGGTGACCAAGGGAAAACCAGCCGCCAGATCAAAGCGCATCTGGTAACCGAAGACACTCCAGGTACCAGTGCCGGTGCGGTCAGATTTGAAAGTGCCGTTTTCGCGCACATGGCGCATCAGATCCAGATACTGTTTCATAGCTTGCGTCCTTCACGCTGGTAGGCCACTGCCATCATGATCGCGCCCAGCAGGATCATGGGCAATGACAGCAACTGCCCCATGGTGAACCAGCCGAATGCCAGGTAGCCAATATGGGCGTCCGGCTCACGCACGAATTCGACCATAAAACGGAAAATACCGTAACACACCCCGAACAAACCACTGACCGCCATCATCGGCCGAGGCTTGCTGGAATAGAGCCAGAGAATAACAAACAGTGCCACTCCTTCCAGGGCAAACTGGTAGAGCTGGGAGGGGTGACGAGCGAGTTGCAGCGGATCGGTGGGAAAGACCATGGCCCAGGGTACATCACTGGCACGGCCCCACAACTCGGCATTGATGAAATTACCGATGCGGCCGGCGCCCAGACCAATAGGTACCAAGGGCGCGACAAAATCCATCAGTTGGAAAAAGGGCTTGCCATTGCGCCGGGCAAACCACCAGACCGCCAGCAGCACACCAATCAGGCCGCCGTGGAAAGACATCCCCCCGCGCCAGATCTGCAGCACCAGGCTGGGGTCATTGAAGTAAGCCGCCAGGTCATAGAAGAGCACATAGCCGAGACGGCCACCGGCAATCACCCCGAGAGCAACCCAGAACACCAGGTCGGAGAGTTTGTCCTGGGTCCATTGCGGGTCCAGCCGGTGCAAACGTCGGCTCGCCAGCCACCAGGCACCACCGATCCCCACCAGATACATCAGGCCATACCAGTAAATCTGGATGGGACCGAGACTGAGCGCTACCGGGTCAATCGCTGGATAATTCATCGGCTATCCCTAAAAGAGTAGAAAGTTGATGCCCACACAGAGCAGCAACACGGCAAACAGGCGCTTGAGCAATTGTTGCGACAGCCGGTGGGCAAGGCGCGCGCCAAAGCCGGCAAACAGCATGCTGGTGGCGGCAATGCCGACCATGGCCGGCAAGTATACATAGCCCAGGCTCCATTCCGGCAGATGCGTTGCCGACCAGCCGGTCATGATAAAGCTGATGGCCCCGGCTATCGCGATCGGCAGACCACAGGCTGACGAGGTTGCTACAGCCTGTTGCATCGGCACACTGCGCCAGACCAGAAAGGGCACCGTCAGCGAACCACCGCCAATACCAAAAATCGCGGACGCCCAACCAATGACCCCACCAGCAACAGTCAGACCGGGCTTGCCCGGCACATCCAGGGTCGCTTTCGGCTGCAGTTTGAAACCCATCTGAATAGCAACACAGATAGCAAACACACCAATGATCTTTTGCAGCAGCGGGCCACTCAACCAGGCAGCAGTCAAAGCCCCCAGCACAGTACCAAAGACAATCCCCAGCGTCATCCAGACAAACAGGGGCCAGCGCACCGCACCCTTGAGGTGATGGGCACGGATCGCATTGATCGAGGTAAAGGCCATGGTCGCCAATGAGGTGCCGACCGCCATATGCGTGAGCACGCTGACATCGAAGCCTTGCAAGGTAAAACTGTAGACCAGCACCGGCACGATGATCATGCCGCCACCGACACCAAACAGGCCGGCCAGGGTACCGGCAAAACCACCCAGGATCAGATACAGCAAAAACTCCACAGCCACCTCGGCTAACAAATGAGCAAGCGCCCAACAGGACATACCGCGCAAGTTTACCTGTTCTCAAGACGTTTGCCTGCACTCCTGAGGGTGCCCCGCTAGAGGCAACGCATTATCCTGAAACATTCTATATAGGTTTCGTATAGGTTTTTACGTGCCTTGTACAAGAAAAGAGTCTAGTTTTTGTGTTGCTACACAACCTTGCGAACCATCTGATCAAGAGGAACTGACAGTGAAAGCCCTGACCTTACTTTTGGTGGCCATGGCCATCGTATTGAGCGGCTGCCTCGGCAGTAGTGGCAGTAGCAGCCTGAGTGTCGCTCCACCCTCTGGCCCCAGCGCCGATGTACGTGTATTGCATTCAGCCGCTGATGCGCCTGCAGTGGATATCTACATCAATGACGCCCTGGCCATTGATGACCTTGCGCGCTTTGATGCCACCAGCTTTACCAGTGTACCGGCAGAGCAATTGACCATTGATATTCGCGCCGCAGGCAGCCCAGCTGACTCTGACCCGGTATTCACTACCGATGTTACCCCGACCGAAGGGGGCAACTTTACCCTGGTAGCTTATGGTTTACCCGGCGACGAT
>SKFV01000280.1 GCA_007117785.1 Pseudomonas sp. | reverse complement strand
TTTAAAACAGATGCAGGTCGGTTAACAACCTCACCAGCTGCAATCATATTGGCAAGATTTTGATGCATCTTTTTAATGATTGGCATGATAACTCCTTATTTGTTTTGCTTAAAGATGGATTGATAGTGTTTGATCAACAGCAAGGCTTCCATCGGTGTCATATGATCGGTATCTAAATGTTTGATATCTTCAATCAATTGTAGCTCTTTAGCATCAAATGTTGTGGCAGACGATTGCTCGTAATCGTCATAATTGAACAAATCGACCATGATTTTGGCCTTTTTTTGTTCTAAGTGGTCCAATATTTGCTTACTTCTTGCAATCAATGATTTGGGCAAATGGGCTAGCGCTGCTACTTGCAATCCATATGAACGATCGCTTTTACCCTTGCTTACTTGATGAAGAAATACCATGGTATCATTTTCTTCTTTGGCTCTTACACACAAGTTGGTCAATCTTGAAAGACTCTCTTCTAGTGCAGTTAACTCATGGTAATGCGTTGAAAAAAGTGTTTGTGCTTTGATTTTTTCATGGATATATTCTATGACGCCTTGTGCTAAAGCCATACCGTCATATGTTGCTGTGCCTCTACCTATTTCATCAAACAAAATCAAGCTGTTTTCAGATGCTTTTCTTAATGCTTCATTGCTTTCAACCATTTCTACCATAAAGGTTGATTTGCCTCCAGATAAATCATCACTGGAGCCAATACGGGTAAATATGCGGTCAACGCTGGATAGTTCTGCACTGCGTGCCGGGACGTAACTGCCGATATGGGCCAGTAATACGATCAGGGCGGTCTGACGCATATAGGTCGATTTACCACCCATGTTCGGCCCGGTGATTACCAGCATGCGGGTGTCCTGGTCCAGGGTCACATCGTTGGCCACAAAGGGCGTATCCAGCACATGTTCGACCACCGGATGGCGACCTTGCTCAATATGTAGCTGACTATCGCTGACAAACTGTGGACGGGAATAATCCAGGGTGCTGGCGCGTTCGGCCAGGGTCGCCAGTACATCCAGTTCGGCCAGACCACTGGCACAATCCTGCAGCACGGCAAGGTCGTCGTTCAGTCGGTCAAGTAATTGCTCATACAGCAGTTTCTCCCGCGCAAGAGCGCGGCTGCGGGCGGACAGGGCCTTGTCTTCGAACTCCTTGAGCTCCGGGGTAATAAAGCGTTCGGCGCCTTTCAATGTTTGACGGCGGATATAGTCGACGGGGGCTTTGTCCGACTGGCCTCGCGATAGCTCGATAAAATAGCCATGCACGCGGTTATAGCCGACCTTGAGTGTAGAGAGCCCGGTGCGCTCACGCTCGCGAGTTTCCAGATCCAGCAGATACTGCCCGGCGTTTTCGCTGATATTCTGCAGCTCGTCCAGTTCATCGTCATAACCCGGCTTGATTACCCCGCCATCGCGGATCACAACGGGTGGGTTATCAATGATCGCCTTGCCCAGCAGGTCAGCCAAAGCCGGGTGCTGGCTGATGCGTGTCGCCAGCGTTTGCAGGTGGGCATACTCCAGCGTGGCCAGTTCAGTCTGCAGCTCGGGCAGCAGGGCCAGGGCATCGCGCAGGCGTGCCAGGTCGCGCGGACGGGCGGAGCGCAGGGCGACACGGGCGAGAATGCGTTCGATATCGCCAATGCCCTTGAGCAGCGGGCGCAGCTCTTCATGCTGATGCTGTTCCAGCAGGCAGGCAATGCTGCCCTGACGGGCTTCGAGGGTGGACATGTCACGCAATGGGCGATTCAACCAGCGCGTCAGCAGGCGGCTGCCCATGGCCGTGGCGCTATGGTCAAGCACTTCGGCGAGGGTATTCTCGCGCCCACCCGACAGGTTGCAGTCTATTTCCAGGTTGCGCCGGCTGGCGGCATCGATAATCACGCTGTCTTCTGCGCGCTCCTGGCTGAGGCTGCGTAAATGGGGCAGGGCGGTGCGCTGGGTTTCCTTGGCATAAGCGAGCAGGGCACCTGCGGCGCCAAGGCCCAGCGTCAGATCGGCGCAACCAAAGCCGACCAGGTCCTGGGTGCCGAATTGCTGGGTCAACGACTTGAAGGCGCTGTCCTGATCAAAGTCCCAGGGCGCCCGACGACGCACGGCACGGCGGCGTTCGATCGGGGTGCTGCTTTCCCAGTCATCGGGAATCAACAGCTCGGCCGGTGCCAGACGCTCCAGTTCATTCAGCAGGTTTTCCCAGCCGGCCAGTTCCATCACGCTGAAACGACCGCTATTGATGTCCAGGCAGGCGAGGCCAAAGCCCTTGTTGTTGCCGACGATGGCTGCCAGCAGGTTGTCGCGGCGCTCATCCAGCAGGGCTTCATCGCTTACCGTGCCGGGGGTGATGATGCGCATTACTTTACGTTCGACCGGCCCCTTGCTGGTCGCCGGGTCGCCCACCTGTTCACAGATTACGACGGATTCGCCGAGCTTGACCAGACGGGCCAGATACCCTTCGGCAGCATGATAGGGGATGCCGGCCATGGGAATGGGCTGGCCGCCGGACTGTCCGCGCGCGGTCAGCGTTATATCCAGCAGGCGTGCGGCTTTTTTCGCATCGTCATAGAACAGCTCGTAGAAGTCGCCCATGCGATAGAACAGCAGCTGTTCCGGATGGTGCTGCTTGATGCTGAAGAACTGCTGCATCATTGGCGTATGATTGCTTGCGTTGGGGGCGCTGCTCATGGGGCTTCCTGATCGATGGAGGTGAATCTGTTACCAGAGGCTGGCATAGTCTACGCAATGCCGAGTCAGCTTTTAAGAGAGAAATGCGCATGTCGCACTACGACCCCCTGATTGATGCTTCTGCTGCCCGCCTGGGCAATGTCTTGCAACGCGCCGGCTGGACAGCAACCACGGCTGAATCCTGTACTGGTGGCGGCATTGCCGAGGCAATTACCCGTATCAGTGGCAGCTCAGCCTGGTTTGAAACCGGTTTTGTCACCTATGCCAATAGCAGCAAGGCGCGCTGGCTGGATGTCAGTGAGGAGACCTTGCAGCAGCACGGTGCGGTCAGTGAGCCGGTGGTGCGGGCGATGGCCAGTGGTGCGCGTGAGGCAGCAGGAGCGCAGATTGCGGTGGCGGTCAGCGGGATCGCTGGGCCGGATGGCGGTAGTGTGGACAAGCCGGTGGGCACAGTCTGGTTTGCCTGGGCCGGGCCGGACAAGCAGGTGATCAGTGAATGCCGGCGTCTGCAGGGTGACCGTCGGGCGGTGCGGGCACAAACGGTGTTGCGCGCGTTGGAGGGGTTGTTGGCCTATACCCGTGAGTGGAGTACTTGATTCAATCAAGGTCATGATTTGGCGTTCTGCGCTGTTGGCGACCCCCTGTTGCAGACACGCAACGAGCACGTCCCTGTGAGCTCGTCGATAGCCAGCAGAAAATTGCTCCTGCATTTTCTGCACTTCTGCCATCCATGGCAGTCGTGGCTATCGACGGTCTGCAAAAGGGGCGGCGCCAACAGCGCCTGCTGATTCCTGTGTGTGGGATCGTTTTATTCAGGGGTAGGCGCAGCCAATTT
>SKFV01000084.1 GCA_007117785.1 Pseudomonas sp. | reverse complement strand
TTGAATTTACCAAGCAACTGGATGCGACCCAGTTGTACCTGAATGAAATCGGTTTCTCCCCTTTGTTGACGCCTGAAGAAGAGGTGCATTTTGCCCGTCTGGCGCAGAAGGGTGACCCGGCCGGTCGCAAGCGCATGATTGAAAGCAATCTGCGCCTGGTGGTGAAAATAGCGCGGCGCTATGTCAATCGTGGGCTGACTCTGCTCGACCTGATTGAGGAGGGTAATCTGGGCCTGATCCGGGCGGTTGAAAAGTTCGATCCCGAACGCGGTTTCCGTTTTTCCACTTACGCCACCTGGTGGATCCGTCAGACCATTGAGCGCGCGATCATGAATCAGACGCGCACTATCCGTTTACCTATTCATGTCGTCAAAGAACTCAATGTCTACCTGCGCGCTGCGCGTGAGCTGACGCAAAAACTGGATCATGAGCCATCGCCGGAAGAGATTGCCGAGCTGCTCGACAAACCGGTGGAAGACGTCAAGCGCATGCTGGGATTGAACGAGCGTGTGGCCTCGGTGGATATGTCGCTTGGGCCGGACTCGGACAAGACCTTGCTGGATACCCTGACCGACGAGCAGTCAACCGATCCATTCGATCAACTGCAGGATGACGATCTGAATAACAGTATTGATCAGTGGTTGTCCGAACTCAGCGAGAAGCAGCGTGAAGTGGTGGCGCGACGCTTTGGTTTGCGTGGGCATGAAAGCAGTACGCTGGAAGAGGTCGGGCGGGAGATCGGTCTGACCCGAGAGCGGGTACGGCAGATTCAGGTGGAGGCGCTCAAACGTCTGCGCGAGATTCTCGAGCAGCATGGCCTGACCGGCGAATCACTGTTTCAATAACTGCATATATGGCATAAAAGCCTGATTGACGCTGAGTGTTTCAGGGAGTGAACATGGAATTCAATCCAATCCTTATCGGTGTGTTGTTGTTGGTAGCTGTGGTGCTGATTTACGCAGTCATGCTGTACAACCAACTGGTGACCATCAAGCATGCGGTCAGCAAGGCCTGGTCCAATATTGATGTGCTATTGCGTCAGCGCCATGAGGAGCTGCCCAAGCTGGTCGATACCTGTCAGCGTTATATGCAGCATGAGCAGGAAACTCTGGAAAAGGTCGTGCAGGCGCGTAATGCGGTATCACAGGCGCGCCAGCAGGGCGATGTCAAAGGTCTGGGGCCGGCCGAAACCATGCTCAGAGCTGGCCTGGGACAATTGTTTGCCGTGGTCGAGAACTATCCTGATCTGAAAGCCAATGAGTCCTTCCAGCATTTGCAAAGTCGGATTACCGGTCTGGAAAATGGTATTGCTGATCGGCGTGAGTTGTATAACTCGGCGGTCAATATCAATAACGTGCGTATCGAGCAGTTCCCCGATGTATTGGTCGCCAAGGCTTTCAGCTTCACATCGGCTGACTTGTTGCAGTTCTCTGACGAGGAGAAAGCGGATGTTGATATCCGCGCCCTGTTCACATGATCGACGTGCATGGTCTGTTCTGGCTGCCGCCGGCACAGTTCTGGATCTTCCTGCTGGGTGCCTGCATCGCCACACTGGTGTGTGCCTGGTTGATGTTCAGCCGCTATCGGCGCGCGCGCTGGATCGAAGATACTCCCCGTTCACGTATTCGTTCCGCTGCTCAGGGCCAGGTTGAAATTGCCGGTCGTCTGCAGAGCGGTGGCCACGCGCTCCTGGTTTCTCCGCTTGGGGGTGCCCAGTGCCTGTGGTATCGCTTCAGAATCGAACAATTAACCGGTTCAGGGCGCAACAGACGCTGGCGGTCAGTCGAGCGTGGCGAATCCGAGCGTCCCTTCCTGATCTGTGATGAAAGTGGCCAATGCTGGATTGACCCTCGGGGCGCCGAAGTGCACCCGGCCAGCCGCCGCCGCTGGGAAGGGCGTCATCGTTGGCCAAATAACCAAAGTGGTGGCAGCGTAGTGATGAATGTGTTGATGGGCAGTCGCTACCGTTACAGTGAAGAAATCCTGCAGGCAGATCAGATGCTCTATGCACTGGGCTGGTTCAAGAGCCGTGGCGGTGGGCGTGAGGCGATTGATCAGCGGGCTATTGCCCGCCGCATCATCACCAACTGGAAAGCCGATTATGATGATCTGCTGGCACGCTTTGATCACAATCGTGATGGCAAGCTGGATATGCAGGAGTGGCAGCAGGTGCAAGAGGCGGCTGCTCGTGAGGCCAGTGAGCAGGCGCGCGAGCAGAGCACCTCCGAGGTGGTGCATACGCTGTCAAAACCGCCACATCGAGGGTTGCCCTTCCTGCTCTCTGATCACCACGAGGAGGCGCTCAGCGGCCGTATGCGGCGGCATGCGCAATGGAGCTGCGCCGGGTTTGTGTTGGCTGGGGTAGGTGCTGTGTGGTTGGCCTTGGCGCTGGTTACTGCCTGAACCGGCTGATGAGTTTTATTCCCAGGCAGCCGGGCGGCTCTGTTTACCGAACGCTTGCAGCCAGTCGATAAATGCCTTGGCCGCCAGCGGCTTGCTGTACAGATAGCCCTGACCCTCATTACAGCCCTGAGCAATGATATAGGCTTCCTGCTCGGCGGTTTCAACGCCTTCGGCGATGACCTGCATGTTCAGACTGCGAGCCAGCTGGATAATGGCACGGACGATGGTGGCATCATCCTCGTCAATCAGCACATCTTGCACGAAGCTCTTATCGATCTTGATCTTGTCCAGCGGCAGGCCGCGCAGGTAGCTAAGTGACGAATAGCCAGTACCGAAGTCATCAATCGCGATCTGTACACCAGCTTTTTTCAGGCTGTTCAGGTGGGCTGCGGCGGCTGCGATATCTTCCATCAGGCCGGTTTCGGTGACTTCCATTTCCAGGCTGAGCGGTGGCAGGTCATAGCGCTGCATCAGGTTGGTTACCGAACGAGACAGTTCGGTATTGTGCAGCTGCACGGTAGACAGGTTGATCGCCATGCGTAGCTCGGTGTAGCCCAGGTCATGCCAGGCGCGCAGTTGCGCGCAGGCCTGATCCATAACCCATTCACCAATCTTGATGATGCTGCCATTTTGCTCGGCCAGGGGGATGAACAGATCAGGTGGGACCAGGCCGCGCTCTGGGTGTACCCAGCGAATCAAGGCCTCGGTACCCGTTATCCGATGCTCATCAAAGCAGATCTGCGGCTGGTACACGAGGTGGAATTCGTTACGCTCAAGGGCGCCACGCAGGTCCTTCTCCAGTTCGCGACGAACGCGCATTTCGCTGTCGAGGCTGGCGATATAGAACTGATAACGGTTCCGCGAACGCCCTTTAGCCAGCATCATGGTCTGCTCGGCTTTTTGCAGCAGTTTTTCCGCGTTGTCACCATCATCGGGGAACAGGGTAATGCCGATGGTTGCCCCAAGGCTGACCCGTTGCTCATCCAGGTCAAAGGGCTGTCCAAGATCATCCAGAATGGTCTGGGCCAGTTCGGCGGCCTCATAGGGTTCATTGATGCCGGTTTGCACCAGAGCAAACTGGTCACCACCCAGACGCGCCAGACTGCCCAGTCGGCCGCTGTTTG
>SKFV01000164.1 GCA_007117785.1 Pseudomonas sp. | reverse complement strand
GACGACGTCACCGCCCCCATGCCAGCAGACACCACATCGTCCAGTCTCTGGATGCTGATGCTGGCCATTACTGGCTTGGCTATCTTGCTGATCGCCGTGTTCATTGTTGCGGTGCGCAGGAAAATGCAGAAGCAGTAGCGGGCGAGCCGCTCACTACCTCACTCACTCCCTCGCTCCTAGCCCACCGGCTGGGCGCGGGGGAGTGAGGTGTTTGTGTGTGGGGAGGGTGTGTGTGGCGTGGGGGTTATTTGCTGGGTGGGGACTTAGGCGCTGTGACGCCTCGCGAGAGTAGTCCAGGCGATGAGTGCGCCGCCAAGAATGCTCACCACACCCGCCCACACCGGCCATGCCGGAGCCCCAGTGGCGGCAAGTTGTGGTCCGGTGATGGTGAATGTGGTCGTGATGGATGCTTTGGAGAGTTTCTTGGTGTCACCAACGGTTGCAGTCACCACACATGTTCCCGGCTGCGGCACGGTCATGGTCGACGTGGTCGTGTTGACCGTGCAGTTGCTTGTTGACTCCGGGTCACCGGTGAAGGTGTACGTACCGCCACCAGGTGGGGGAGGTGGGGGGTCGGGGGTGATGATCGCGGGAAACTCGGTGACCTCAAAGGTGGTGGTCTCCGGTTCCCACACGACTGGTGTCGGCGGGTTCGGGGGAGGTGGTGGAGGCGGGGGAAGTGGTGGGCATTCTGTCACTGTCAGGGAAACACCGGTGGTTGCTGTTTGAGACCCCGCTGTTGCTGTCACCGTGTAGGTAGTTTTGCTAAACGTTGTTGTCGGGGTACCCGATACTCCACCTGTTGCTGTGTTGAACGTCAGCCCCGGAGGAAGAGTGGTGGGGGAGATGGAGTAGGTGGGTGGGGTGGTGAAGTTGGAGGCGGTGATGGCAAAAGTTGTGGAAAAAGGACCACAGGTGTTGGTGCTTTGATCCGGTGCTCCAGCGTTGATTTCAGCGGGAAACTCCGTGACGACAGTGGGAGAAACGACATCTCTGGCGATAGCCATATTGTCGAACTCAAAACCTCCACGAGAGCCCTGGCTGAAGACAATGGTGTCGAACTCCAAGCCGCCCTCACCGATCAGGTGAATGTATGCGTAGGGCTGGTTGAAGTTGTAGGTGCTGCTTGTTTCAGAACAGCTGGTTCTCCGGTCAACCAGTCGGGGGTTGCCGTAGTAGAGACAGCCATTGTATTTGTTGCCATCAATTGCAGTGATTTGTTTTGTGTTGGAAGGCGAGCTACCCCCCAACAGCCCGTTCAGTGTTGCCGTGGTGAATACGCCCACCTGGGTGCCCGAGGGGCCTCCGCTAAAGAGGGTGATTTTGTTGTTGGCGTCACCGGCAGACCACCAAAAACCCAGATAGCTTTCTGACCGGGTGAGAGAAAGCGTCACCGTTTTGCCCGACGGAATCCCGACATAGTTGGTGCCGTCCACAGGCGAAAAGGTACCGGACGCTGGAAATTGGGCAGCGGTGGCGCCCAAAACCGCACCACCGAACTTATCCTGAACCCTGATTTTGCAACCGTTCGTGGTGATGGTGCCGATGGGTATACCGTTGGGTTCATCGGTAGTAGGATCTGTCAGCCACTGCGTCGGGCAGGCTTGTCCCGCTGTCTTGTCGTTAAATGTTGCAATTCGCGCTCCGGTCACGTTTGTGTTCTGAACGGTTGGCGGGGAAACAAAAAAGTTCAGCGTGGGATTGGCGGCATAGGCCGGGGTGCTGGTGGACACCGGAATAGCCAGGGCAACAACAAGCGCCACAATAAGGCTTCGTCTCATGGCCACTCCCGAATCAAAACGTCTTTTATAACCTTTTGGAGATTACGACAAGCAGTTGTGAGGGGGTGTGGGGTGTGCGGGTGGCCGGCCGTGCAGAGCAGTCCGAGGATCTACCGAGTGTTGGCGGTGTCAATGTTTAGGCAGAAGGGCCGCGGTGACGGGGGCTGTACAGCACCCGGGAGGCCACCAAAATGGCCACGCCCACTAGTCCCGCTACCGCAGGCCACACCGGCCATGCCGGTGCACCGGTGGCGGCAAGCATCGGGCCTGAAGCAATGGTGAAAGCCACCGTCACTGACGCTTTGGAGAAGTTTTTTGTTGCCCCGATGTTGGCGGTGACAATGCAGGTGCCTGGTTGTTGGACGGTGATGGTGGGGGTGTCGCGGTCAATGGTACAGAGGCTTGTTGAGTCCCCGTGGGCGGAGAACGTGTATGAACCACCGCCTGGTGGGTTGGGTGGCGGGGGCAGGTTAATGACGCCCGGGAAGCTGTCCACCTGGAAGGTGGTGGTTTCCGGGCTCCACTCTGTCGGGGTAGGGGGTTTTGTGGGTTCTGGAGCGGGGGGTGGGGGTGTGGTGATGGTGAAGGTCACCGAGGTAGACCCCGCCGCAAAATCAGAAGTACTAGCAGCACTCGCCACCACAACGCACGACCCCGTCGTTGACGCGGTGATTTCTGCTGTTGTCGAATCAACCGTGCAGTCACTCGTTGATGCCGCATCTACGGCATAGGCGATCGTGCTACCGCCTGCGGAGGGAAAACTCACTGTGGCTAGCTGGTCAGGGGTGAACGGGCTATCTGCAACATCAAATGAGGTAACCGCCGGTGTCCAACTGACAACCTGTGAGTCGGTGTATGCCATCCACAGCTGATACCTCGGGAAACCAGTCTTCGTGGAGGAGGTGATGGTGATTGTTTTCACCGGCACTGTGGGCTGAAACCATGCGGTGGCACCGTTCGTGTCGCAGGCAGTGTCAGGCGGCGGGTTTGGCGGACAATTGGGATCGTCCACGGTGATCTCATTGCCGTTTTCTGTCACCGTGGGAACGGGGCCGGAAGCGCTCGCATGGTTGAACGGTGTTTGGGCGCCCATCTGGGCCGCGGTGAGTGCCGTGTTTGCCGCGTTCTCCATGGTGATAACGAGCGTTTCGGCGTCAATGTCGCCGAGAGCAAAAGCAAAGCGTGTGGCGGCAGGTTCGCGCGAGAGCGTGATGGTGGCCGTCGTAGTAGTGGTGTTGTCTACCTTGATACTCAGGTAGGGAAAGTTTTGGCTGGACCCGTAAATAAGTCCCATGCCCCTTGTTGACGGCAAGAATGTGCTGGCACCCCCCACGAGGTTCATGTCTTCCCCAGTGGTAATTGTGGCCGTCAGGTTGCTCGCACCGGGAAACGTGGCGGTTGCGCTCGTGGCGGGATCACCAAGAGTTATGGCGGGGTAGTGGGTGGATGGGTCCGGGGCGGCAATAGCCTGAGATGGCGAGCTGACCACCATTGTCGCAGCGGTCACCAGAGCCACCGCTCCCACGAACACGCTTCTCGACAAATTCATTCTCTTCGGCGCTCACGCCGCAACCTCCACACCTTCACGCTAACGACCACCACCCATATGGCTTGGTGGCCATACGGGTGACCGAACACGGCGAGAGGGGGATGGGGGCATTTTTTGCCCGGTGCGTGTTGATTCGCGCCCGGGCTAAATACCCCGGGTAACGTGTGGGCATGGCCCAAGCAGGCTCTAGCAAGCGTGTCCCCGTGAATTCCCGGGG
>SKFV01000190.1 GCA_007117785.1 Pseudomonas sp. | reverse complement strand
TGGGCCTGTGCAGTGCAATAATAATGATAGCGTATGGCAAAGCGGACAGGCTGCTGCCCGGCGCGGTATACTTGGCAGCTTTGCGCCTGCACGGGTGGGCGCTTGCGGGGAGTGGTCTATGGCGGTTGAACCGGCAGTGTTAAGCGAGCAGTTTCAGGCCCTGGCATGGACCGCAGAGGGTTTGCGCCTGCTCGATCAGCGCCAGTTGCCAGGTAGCGAAATCTACTTGCTGTGCCGCAGCGCCGAAGACGTAGCCGAGGCTATTACCAACATGAGTGTGCGCGGTGCGCCCGCGATCGGTATTGCGGCAGCCTATGGCATTGCCCTCGCGGCGCGCGAGCTGGGTAGCAGTGACAATTGGTCTGCCGCGCTGGAGCCCAGCTTTGCTTTGCTCGAAGGCACCCGGCCCACCGCGGTAAATCTGGCCTGGGCGCTGCGCATGATGATGCAGCAAGTTCAGCGCCCGCTGCAGGATAGCGATATGCCGGCGGCCTTGCTGGCCCTGGCAAAACAGATTCACGATAGCGACCGCGAAGCCAATTTGACCATGGGCAGGCTGGGCGCCCAGCAGCTGCGCAAATACGACAAGCGGGCGCAGCATGTCATTACTCATTGCAATGCCGGTGCCCTTGCGACCGGTGGTTTTGGTACTGCGCTGGGGGTTATCCGCACGGCCCATGCTGCCGGGCTGATCGAGCAGGTTCACGCCAATGAAACCCGCCCCTGGTTGCAGGGTTCGCGATTGACTGCCTGGGAGTTGGTTCGCGAAGGCATTCCAGTCAGTCTGCAAGCTGACCTGGCGGTAGGGCATCTGATGAAAGAGCAGACGGTGTCCTGGGTTATTGTCGGGGCTGACCGGATTGCTGCCAATGGTGATGTCGCCAACAAGATCGGCACCTATGCGCTGGCGGTACTGGCCATGCACCATGGCGTGCGCTTTATGGTGGTCGCACCCAGCTCGACAATCGATATGCAGTTGGAAAACGGTGACCTGATTCCGCTGGAAGAGCGTGATGCCGATGAGCTGCTGATCGTGGGTAATCGGCAACTGGACACTGGTGCCGAGGTGTTCAATCCGGTATTTGACGTTACTCCAGCCGACCTCATTGACGTGATTGTTACCGAGAAGGGCATTATCGAACGGCCTGATGCACGCAAGCTGGCTGATCTGATGAGTCGTCAACGGCTACATTGATTGCCCGGGCGGCTGCCTCTTTGTATCCATTGTGGTATGCTGCTGGGCTTTGATCGGGGCCTGCCGTAGCACCCTGTCAGCCCTGCTGACAGCGAGCCTGCAAGCCCTTTTTCAGCGCGAACCAAGGCTATCTGGCAGCTATCGAATGCCGACTATAAAAGGAATGCCGTTTCATGGGTGAACTGGCCAAAGAAATCCTTCCCGTCAATATTGAAGACGAACTCAAGCAGTCCTACCTCGATTACGCCATGAGCGTTATTGTCGGTCGGGCCTTGCCGGATGTGCGGGACGGCCTCAAGCCGGTGCATCGCCGTGTTCTGTTCGCCATGAGCGAGCTGAAAAACGACTGGAACAAGCCGTACAAGAAATCGGCGCGTGTAGTGGGTGACGTTATCGGTAAATACCACCCACACGGTGATTCGGCAGTATATGACACCATCGTTCGTATGGCGCAGCCGTTCTCCCTGCGCTACCTGCTGGTGGATGGTCAGGGCAACTTCGGGTCCGTGGACGGCGACAACGCAGCTGCCATGCGTTACACCGAAGTGCGTATGTCCAAGCTGGCGCACGAGTTGCTGGCTGATCTGGACAAGGAAACGGTGGACTGGGTGCCCAACTACGACGGCACCGAGCAGATCCCGGAAGTCATGCCGACCAAGATCCCCAACCTGTTGATCAACGGCTCCAGCGGTATTGCAGTGGGTATGGCGACCAATATTCCGCCGCATAACCTGACCGAAGTGATCAATGGTTGTCTCGCGCTGATTGCCAATCCTGAGCTGGATATTGACCAGTTGATGGAATATATCCCTGGCCCGGACTTCCCGACCGCAGCCATCATCAATGGTCGTGCCGGTATCGTTGAGGCCTATCGCACCGGTCGTGGCCGTATTTACGTGCGCGCGCGCTGCGAAATCGAAGATATCGACAAGGTAGGTGGTCGCCAGCAGATCATCATCAGTGAACTGCCTTACCAGTTGAACAAGGCGCGTTTGATCGAGAAGATCGCCGAGCTGGTCAAGGAAAAGAAAATCGAAGGTATTTCCGAGCTGCGCGACGAGTCCGATAAGGACGGTATTCGCGTGGTTATCGAGCTGCGCCGCGGTGAGGTTGCCGAGGTGGTGTTGAACAACCTCTACGCCCAGACCCAGATGCAGGGCGTATTCGGTATCAATATCGTCGGCCTGCTGGATGGCCGGCCGCGTATTCTCAACCTTAAAGAATTGCTCGAAGCCTTTATTCGTCACCGCCGCGAAGTGGTTACCAGGCGCACTGTGTATGAGCTGCGCAAGGCGCGTGAGCGCGGGCATATCCTCGAAGGTCAGGCAGTTGCACTGTCGAATATCGACCCGGTTATCGCCATGATCAAGGCGTCACCGTCACCGGCTGAAGCCAAGGAACGCCTGATTGCGACCGCCTGGGAGCCGGGCTCGGTGGTTGAGATGGTCGAGCGTGCCGGTGCTGAATCCTGCCGTCCGGAAGGCCTGGACGAAGCCTTCGGCCTGCGTGAGGGTAAATATTACCTTTCCCCGGAGCAGGCACAGGCGATTCTCGAGTTGCGCTTGCATCGCCTGACGGGGCTTGAGCATGAAAAGCTGCTCAGTGAGTATCAGGAAATCCTGCAACAGATCGGTGAGTTGCTGCGCATTCTCAACAGCCAAGAGCGCTTGATGGAAGTCATCGTTGAGGAGCTGGAAGAGATTCGCACCAATTTTGGTGATGAGCGTCGCACTGAGATCGTTGCCTCGCGCCTGGATCTGACCCTGGCTGACCTGATTACCGAAGAAGACCGTGTGGTGACCATTTCCCATGGTGGTTATGCCAAGAGTCAGCCGCTGACCGACTATCAGGCCCAGCGCCGTGGCGGTCGTGGCAAGGCAGCAACCGGGGTGAAAGACGAGGATTACGTCGAGCATCTGCTGGTTGCGCACAGTCATACCACGCTGTTGCTGTTCTCCAGTCGCGGCAAGGTCTATTGGCTGAAAACCTATGAGATTCCGGAAGCGTCGCGTACTGCACGCGGTCGCCCACTGGTCAACTTGCTGCCGCTGGAAGAGGGTGAGTACATCAGTGCCATGCTGCCGGTGGATGAATACACCGAAGGCTGGTTCATCTTTATGGCCACAGCCAATGGCACGGTGAAGAAAACCCCGCTGGTGCAGTTCAGTCGCCAGCGCAGCGTGGGCTTGATCGCGCTGGATCTGGACGAGGGTGATCGCCTGATTGCTGCAGCGCTGACCAATGGTGAGCGTGAAGTCATGCTGTTCTCTGATGGTGGCAAGGTGACCCGCTTCAAGGAAACCGATGTACGCGCCATGGGCCGAACCGCACGCGGTGTCCGTGGTATGCGACTGGCTGAGGGCCAGAGCCTGATCTCCATGCTGATTGCCGAGCCGGGTTGCGACATTCTTACCGCGTCCGAGCGCGGCTTCGGCAAGCGCACGGCGGTAGAGGACTTCCCGCAATACAAGCGTGGCGGCCAGGGTGTTATTGCCATGGTCACCAACGAGCGTAACGGCGCCCTGGTGCGTGCTGTGCAGGTGGTCGAAGGTGATGAGGTCATGTTGATCTCTGATCAGGGCACCCTGGTACGTACGCGCATCAGCGAAGTCTCGCGCCTGTCGCGCAACACGCAGGGTGTCACCCTGATCAAGTTGAGCAACGGTGAGAAACTGGTCGGCGTTGAGCGCGTACAGGAGCCGGAAGACGATGGTCTTGAGGATGAAGATGCCGATGTGACTGACGTTGATGCGATAGAAAATGATAACGGCGAGGCACCAGCAGGCCCCGCGGACGAGCAGGAGTAAGCAGAGCGTGAGCAAACGGCTGTTCAACTTTTGTGCCGGCCCGGCAGCCTTGCCGGAGCCAGTATTGCAGCAGGCCCAGCAGGAACTGCTGGACTGGCAGGGCAAGGGCCTGTCGGTGATGGAAATGAGCCATCGCAGCGACGAGTTTGTCAGTGTGGCGGAAACCGCCGAGCAGGACCTGCGTGACCTCCTGGCTATTCCGGACAACTACAAGGTGCTTTTCCTGCAGGGTGGCGCCAGTCAACAGTTCGCGCAGATTCCACTGAATCTGCTGCCCGATGGTGGCAAGGCCGACTATATCGACACCGGTATCTGGTCAGCCAAGGCCATCGAAGAGGCCAGTCGCTTCGGTAACGTACATGTTGCCGCCAGTGCCAAGGGGCATGACTATTTTGCTATACCGGGTCAGAACGATTGGCAGCGTTCGGCGGATGCCGCTTATCTGCATTACACGCCGAACGAGACCATTGGCGGTTTGGAATTCAACTGGATTCCGGATGCGGGCGATACCCCGCTGATTGCGGATATGTCCTCTACCATCCTTTCGCGTCCGCTGGATGTCAGCCGGTTCGGCATGATCTACGCTGGTGCGCAGAAAAATATTGGTCCCAGCGGTTTGGTCGTGGTGATTATCCGTGAAGATCTGCTGGGGCGTGCCCGTGCCAGCTGTCCAACCATGCTGGACTACAGCGTGGCAGCGAAAAATGCTTCCATGTACAACACGCCGCCGACCTTTGCCTGGTATCTGTCTGGCCTGATTTTCCAGTGGCTCAAGCAGCAGGGTGGTCTGGATGCCATGCAGCGTATCAATGATCGCAAGCAGCAGACCCTGTATGGCGCGATTGATAACAGTGGCCTGTACAGCAATCCGATCAATCCGGTTGACCGGTCGTGGATGAATATTCCTTTCCGTCTGGCCGATGACCGCCTCGACAAGCCGTTTCTGGCGGGTGCCGAGGAGCGCGGTCTGCTGAACCTGAAAGGTCACCGCTCGGTCGGTGGCATGCGCGCTTCTATCTATAATGCCGTGCCTCAGGCGGCGGTAGATGCCCTGGTGGCCTATATGGCCGAATTCGAGCAGCAACACGGTTGATGCCCCATGTCCGATGAAACCCAACTGCAGGCGCTGCGCAAGCGCATCGATACTATCGACGAGAAGATTCTCGCGCTCATCAGCGAGCGGGCCCAGTGCGCGCAAACAGTTGCCCAGGTCAAGCAGAAGGCCCTGCCTGCAGGGCAGGCGCCGGTGTTCTACCGCCCTGAACGTGAAGCCTGGGTGCTCAAGCACATCATGGATCTGAATCCCGGCCCGCTGGATAACGAAGAGATGGCGCGCCTGTTTCGCGAAATCATGTCGGCCTGCCTGGCGCTGGAACAGCCCATGCAAGTCGCCTATCTGGGGCCGGAAGGGACCTTTACCCAGGCGGCTGCGCTGAAGCATTTCGGTCACTCGGTGATCAGCGTGCCGATGGCCGCGATTGACGAAATTTTCCGTGAAGTGGCTGCCGGGGCCGTACAATTTGGCGTGGTACCGGTGGAAAACGCCACCGAGGGTGCGGTCAACCACACGCTGGACAGCTTTCTTGAACACGATATGGTCATTTGCGGTGAAGTGGAGCTGCGCATCCATCACCACTTGCTGGTGGGGGATAGTACCCGTGCCGACAAGATTTCGCGGGTCTATTCGCATGCCCAGTCGCTGGCTCAGTGCCGCAAATGGCTGGATGCGCATTACCCGAATGTCGAACGGGTAGCGGTGGCAAGTAATGCCGATGCGGCCAGGCGGGTCAAGGGTGAGTGGAATTCCGCCGCGATTGCCGGTGATATGGCTGCCGAGCTTTACGGTCTGACGCGGCTGGCGGAGAAGATTGAAGATCGCCCGGACAACTCCACGCGTTTTTTGATTATCGGCAGTCAGGCAGTGCCGGCAACCGGTGACGACAAAACCTCGATCATTGTGTCCATGCGCAACAAGCCGGGTGCCCTGCATCACTTGCTGGAGCCATTTCACAGTAACGGTATTGATCTGACGCGTATCGAAACCCGGCCTTCACGCAGTGGCAAGTGGACTTATGTGTTCTTTATCGATTTTTGTGGTCATCATACGGATCCGCTGATCAAGGATGCGCTGGAAAAGATCACTGACGAGTCGGTAGCGCTCAAGGTGCTTGGGTCTTATCCCAAGGCAGTTCTCTGAATCGACAGCTACAAGCAGCAAGCTGCAAGCGGCAAGACCCTGTGGCCTGATGTAACTTGTGCTTGCAGCTGATAGCTTGAGGCTTGTGTTATGACCTGTGATTTCCTTTCCCTGGCCTTGCCGGGCGTACAAAAACTGTCGCCCTATGTGCCGGGCAAACCAGTGGAAGAGCTGGCCCGCGAATTTGGTTTGCGCGCGGCCGATATCGTCAAGCTGGCCAGTAACGAAAATCCGTTGGGCCCCAGCCCGGCTGCGCTGGACGCGATTCAGGCGGCCTTGCCCGAGCTGACCCGCTATCCCGATGGCAACGGCTTTGTGCTCAAGCAGGCGCTTGCTGCCCATTATGGTGTCGACACCGATATGCTGGTGCTGGGTAATGGCTCGAATGATATTCTCGAGCTGGTCGCGCGGGCTTTTGTTACGCCTCAGGATGAGGTGCTGTTCAGCGCCCATGCCTTTGCCGTCTACCCCCTGGTCACTCAGGCTATTGGCGCCAAGCCGGTGGTCGTGCCTGCGCGTGACTGGGGGCATGATCTGGCAGCAATGGCAGCCGCGATTACGCCGGCAACCAAGCTGATCTTTATCGCCAACCCTAATAACCCGACGGGTACCTGGGTTGAACGTGACGAACTGGAGGCCTTCCTGGCTCGAGTGCCAGAGCAGGTACTGGTGGTTCTGGATGAGGCCTATACCGAGTACGTGACGGATGCAGACTTCCCCAGCGGGCTGGACTATCTGCGCCAGTACCCCAATGTGCTGGTGTCGCGCACCTTCTCCAAGGCATACGGTCTGGCTGCCCTGCGCATCGGCTTTGCTGTCTGTCAGCCGGTCATTGCGGATATTCTCAATCGCGTGCGTCAGCCCTTTAATGCCAACAGCCTGGCGCTGGTCGCTGCGGCGGCAGCGCTGGGCGATACCGAGTACCTGCACACCAGCCGCAGTATCAATCAACAGGGTATGGCGCAGATTGAAACGGGGTTGAGCAAACTGGGGCTTGGCTGGATTCCGTCGCGAGGTAATTTCATTGCTGTCGACCTGGGCCGAGATGCCGGTCCCGTGTATCAGGCAATGCTGCGCGCTGGCGTGATCGTGCGTCCGGTGGCGGGGTATGGCATGCCGCAACATTTGCGCGTGTCCATTGGTCTGGCGGAAGAGAATCAGCGCTTCCTGATGGCTCTGGAGCAGGTGTTGTCAGGTGAGTAATGTCATCCCGGTGTCATCGGAGCAGCCGACAATGGGTCGCCTTGCAGTCATCGGTCTGGGTCTGATTGGCGGCTCGCTGGCCAAAGGTGCACGGGAGTCAGGGCTGTTTCGTGAGGTGGTGGGTTGCGACCCGGATGCGACTGCGCGACGAATGGCGATTCCGCTGGGCGTTGTCGATCAGGTGACCGGCGATCTGGCCGAGGCCGTGCGTGGCGCCGATATGATCGTGCTCGCCGTGCCAGTGCTGGCCATGGAGCAGGTGCTGGAAGATCTGGTTGTACTGGATCTGGGCGAGGCGGTATTGACCGATGTCGGCAGTACCAAGGGTGCGGTTGTTGCAGCAGTGGAGAAGGCCTTTGGGCAGATCCCGACGCGCTTTGTGCCCGGGCACCCGATTGCCGGCTCGGAAAAAAGTGGCGTTGAAGCTGCGCGCGCGGACCTGTTCTACCGCCACAAGGTGATCCTGACCCCGCTGGAACAAACCAGTGAGCAGGCAGTAGAGTTGGTTCGGCAGCTGTGGCGTGCAGTGGGCGCCGATGTAGAGAGTATGCCGCTGGCCGATCATGACGAGGTGCTGGCCGCGACCAGTCACTTGCCGCACCTGCTGGCCTTTTCGCTGGTGGATACCCTGGCCGGGCGCAGCGAGAATCTGGAGATTTTCCGTTATGCCGCCGGAGGCTTTCGGGATTTTACCCGTATTGCCGCCAGTGATCCGGTGATGTGGCGTGATGTGTTTCTGGCGAACCGGGATGCGGTATTGCGCAGCCTGGATGCCTTTACCCGTGACCTGGCGCGATTGCGCACCGCCGTGGATGAGGGCGATGCGAAAACCTTGCTTGGCGTTTTTACCCGGGCGAAATCAGCCCGCGAACATTTCAGTACCATTCTGGCCCGCAGGGCGTATATGGAACCTATGCAAAATCAAATGATTAACTTTATTGCCCGCCCCGGCGGCAAGGTGTCTGGCCGAGCGCGAGTACCCGGTGACAAATCGATTTCCCACCGCTCCATCATGTTGGGCTCACTGGCTGAAGGCATCACTCAGGTCGAGGGCTTTCTGGAGGGTGAAGACAGCCTGGCGACCCTGCAGGCTTTTCGTGATATGGGTGTGGTCATTGAAGGCCCGCATCATGGCAGGGTAACTATCAATGGCGTCGGCCTGAATGGATTGAAGGCACCCCCAGGCCCACTCTATGTTGGCAATTCCGGCACCTCCATGCGCCTGTTGGCCGGTTTGCTGGCCGGGCAGGCGTTTGACAGTGTGCTGACCGGTGATGCGTCGCTGTCCAAGCGCCCGATGGCGCGGGTAGCCAAGCCGTTGCGCGAGATGGGCGCACAGATCGAGACGGCCAATGAAGGTCGGCCGCCACTGCGCATCACTGGCGACAGTATGCTGATGGGGATGGACTACGATATGCCGATGGCCAGTGCGCAGGTCAAGTCCTGTCTGCTGCTGGCCGGTCTGTATGCCCGTGGCAATACCTCGGTGACCGAGCCGGCGCCGACCCGTGACCATACCGAGCGCATGCTCAAGGGCTTTGGTTACCCGGTTGAGGTGGACGGTTCGCGGGTCACTATCGAGCCCGGGCACAAGCTGATCGCAGGCAAGATTGATGTGCCAGCCGATATTTCTTCTGCGGCCTTTTTTATGGTGGCCGCCAGCATTACCCCAGGTGCTGATTTGACCCTGGAGCATGTGGGCATCAACCCGACGCGGGTTGGCGTGATCAATATCCTGCGTGCCATGGGTGGCGACCTGGAGTTGCTCAATGAGCGTGAAGTGGGTGGTGAGCCAGTCGCCGATATCCGCGTACGCCATGCCGCGCTCAAGGGGATTGAAATTCCGATTGATCAGGTTCCGCTGGCAATCGACGAGTTTCCGGTGCTCTTTGTTGCCGCCGCCTGTGCCGAGGGTGAAACCATCCTGCGCGGGGCGGAAGAGCTGCGGGTGAAAGAATCTGACCGTATCCAGGTCATGGCTGACGGTTTGCAGGCGCTCGGCGTCAGCGCCGAGCCGACGCCAGATGGCATCGTTATTCAGGGCGGACCGATACAAGGTGGCGAAGTGGAAAGCCATGATGACCACCGTATCGCCATGTCCTTCAGTGTGGCAGCACTGCGCGCTGAAGGCGAGATACGCATCCGTAACTGCGCCAACGTGGCGACATCCTTTCCCGGCTTTGTCGAGTTGGCCCAGTCGGTAGGCATGCAGTTGCAGGTCGAGGAGACGGCGTGACGGATTCTGAATTGACCCCGGTGATCACCATCGACGGGCCCGGAGGTTCTGGCAAGGGCACCATCGCCGGACTGTTGGCTGATCGTCTGGGCTGGAATCTGCTGGATTCCGGCGCCTTGTACCGTCTGCTGGCTTTTGCCGCCGAGAATCATGGTGTTGAACTGGACAACCAGGCTGCGCTGGTTCGCCTGGCTACCTATCTGGATGTGCAGTTCGTGCCGGCGAATGACAATCAGGAGCAGTGTGTGATTCTCGAGGGCGAGGATGTCAGCCGCTCAATCCGCAATGAGCGGGTAGGGGCTGGTGCGTCGCGTGTTGCTGCCATTCCGGCGGTGCGTGATGCCTTGCTGGAGCGTCAGCGGGCATTTCGGGAAGCCCCCGGCCTGGTGGCTGATGGCCGTGATATGGGGACTGTGGTGTTTACTGATGCGCCGCTTAAGGTGTTTTTGACCGCCAGCGCCCCTGAGCGGGCCAATCGTCGGCATCGGCAGTTGCTGGAGAAGGGCGAAAATGCTAATCTGGCGAGTCTTCTCGATGAGATTGTGGCGCGTGATGAGCGCGACATGAATCGCAGCGTGGCACCGCTGGTTCCGGCCATTGATGCCTTGCAGATTGATTCGACCAGTCTATCGATTGAAGAAGTACTTGAAACAGTGATGACAGAAGCCCGCAAGCGCGATCTGTTGAGCTGATCAGGACGGGTTTGCAGCAGGTAATCAGCGCCACTGCTGCGAGCTTCAACTAACCAACCCACGCAAGCTGATGGCGTGGCGGGTGTATGACTGCACGACGCGCGACTTTCGCGGTCCGGCGGTTGCCACCTTTACTGACATTGACAGGAATCCAAATGAGCGAAAGCTTTGCCGAACTTTTTGAAGAAAGCCTGAAAACTCTCGATATGGAGCCAGGCTCCATTATCACCGGTATCGTTGTTGACATTGACTCTGATTGGGTCACCGTCCACGCCGGTCTGAAATCCGAGGGTGTTATCCCGCGTGAGCAGTTCCTTGATGACCAGGGTGAACTGACTATCGCAGTGGGTGATGAGGTGCACGTTGCACTGGACGCCGTAGAAGACGGCTTCGGTGAAACCAAACTTTCCCGTGAGAAGGCCAAGCGTGCCGAATCCTGGAAGGTTCTCGAGGCAGCTTTCGCCGCCGAAGAAATCGTCAAGGGCATCATCAATGGCAAGGTCAAGGGTGGTTTCACCGTTGACGTCAACACCATTCGTGCCTTCCTGCCCGGTTCGCTGGTTGATGTCCGTCCTGTACGCGACACCACGCACCTGGAAAACAAGGAACTCGAGTTCAAGGTCATCAAGCTTGATCAGAAGCGCAACAACGTTGTCGTTTCCCGTCGTGCCGTCCTCGAAGCCGAGAACAGTGCCGAGCGTGAAGCCCTGCTGGAAACCCTGCAGGAAGGCCAGGTTGTCAAAGGTATCGTCAAGAACCTCACAGATTACGGCGCATTCGTCGATCTGGGTGGCGTAGACGGCCTGCTGCACATCACCGACATGGCCTGGAAGCGTATCAAGCATCCGTCTGAAATCGTCAACGTTGGCGATGAGATCGACGTCAAAGTGCTGAAGTTCGACCGTGAGCGTAACCGCGTTTCTCTGGGTCTGAAGCAGCTGGGCGAAGATCCGTGGGTTGCCATCACCGGTCGTTATCCGGAAGGTACTCGCGTCAATGCCAAGGTCACCAACCTGACCGATTACGGCTGCTTTGCCGAGCTGGAAGAGGGCGTTGAAGGTCTGGTACACGTATCCGAAATGGATTGGACCAACAAGAACATCCATCCTTCCAAGGTTGTCCAGGTGGGCGACGATGTGGAAGTCATGGTTCTGGATATCGACGAAGACCGTCGTCGTATCTCCCTGGGCATCAAGCAGTGCAAGATGAACCCGTGGGAAGAGTTCTCCAGCAAGTTCAACAAGGGTGACAAGATCTCTGGTTCCATCAAGTCGATCACCGATTTCGGTATCTTCATTGGTCTGGAAGGCGGCATCGACGGTCTGGTTCACCTGTCTGATATTTCCTGGAACGAAACCGGCGAAGAAGCTGTGCGTCGTTTCAAGAAGGGTGACGAGATCGAAACCGTTATCCTGTCGGTTGACCCTGAGCGCGAGCGTATCTCGCTGGGCGTCAAGCAACTGGAAGATGATCCCTTCTCCAGCTTTGTTTCGCTGAACGAGAAAGGCACCATCGTTAAAGGTACCGTCAAGGAAGTCGACGCCAAAGGCGCCGTCATCCTGCTGTCCGAAGAAATTGAAGGCACCCTGAAAGCGTCTGAAATCAGCCGTGACCGCGTTGAAGATGCGCGCAACGTGCTGAAAGAAGGCGAAGAAGTCGAAGCCAAGATCATCAGTGTTGACCGCAAGAGCCGTGTCATCAGCCTGTCGATCAAAGCGAAAGACGTTGCCGACGATAAAGACGCCATGCAAGACCTGCGCAAGCAGGAAATGCTGGCCGCTGGTCCGACCACCATTGGTGATCTGATCAAGCAGCAGATGGAAGGCAAGAACTGAGTTCAGTTTTCCAGCTGCAAAAAAGGGCGACTTCGGTCGCCCTTTTTTGTGCCTGAACCTTTTTATGCTTGCATTTTGCCGCTTGTAGCTAACGCTGGAGCGTGGTACAACCGTTGCAGCCGCTTGAAAAAAAAGGAAAATCCATGACCAAGTCGGAGCTGATAGAGCGTATTGTCGAGAAGCAGGGGCAACTCTCGGCCAAGGATGTAGAGTTAGCGATCAAGACCATGTTGGAGCATATGTCGCAGGCCTTATCCACCGGAGAACGCATTGAGATCCGGGGCTTTGGTAGCTTTTCCCTGCATTATCGTGCGCCCCGCGTTGGCCGCAACCCCAAGACCGGTGATGCCGTAGAACTGGATGGCAAGTTTGTGCCGCACTTCAAGCCGGGCAAGGAGTTACGCGACCGGGTCAACGAATCGCTGGAAATGGCCTAGGCGGTATCTGCCGCAATCCCCCTGCGCTATACTCCGGGCTGTGTGAATGGAATGGAGTGTTTGCCATGCGATGGCTCAAGCGTGCCCTGCTGATTATTATCCTGTTGCTGGTCGCTCTGGCCACCCTCGACTTCATGCTGGAAAATCGGCAGAACGTCACCCTGCAGTTTCTTGAGCTGCAATCACCCGCTTTACCCTTGTCACTTTTCGTCATTGTTGCCTTTGTGCTGGGCGGCTTGCTGGGCGTATTTCTCGGCTGGGTGATCACCACACGTCTGCGTTTGCAGTTAATGCTGCAAAGCAATGAGCTCAACCGTCA
>SKFV01000139.1 GCA_007117785.1 Pseudomonas sp. | reverse complement strand
GCGTACGCAATACAAAGAGGGTCATGATGCGCAGAATGGTATCAACCACCCCCTCAAACCTGTTGCGGATATCCTGATAGGTGGCCGGATTGGCATACTTGGCCACTGAACTGCCCATGCTGGCCATGCCACCACCCACCGAACTCCAGAAACCGCCACCATCTGCTTTACCCTCACGCACTCTGGACAAGGCAATCCGCTCATTCTCTATCCGCTCAAGGCTCCGCTGATATCCAACCAGCGCACGATCAATACTGCGAAGTTGAACGGTTAACGCCTCAACCTGTGCAATGGCAGCGGAATGCGGCTCGCTTCGCGTCAGGGGGTTCAGACGCTGCATCCGGGTCAAGCCGGCTTCCAGCTCAGCCAATACCAGCTCAGACTCGAGTAAGGCCTGCTGCAGATCATTGCGTTGCGCTTCAGCCTGCTCCCTGAGCGCGACAACTTCATCGCGCTGCTCATCGAGCACCTGCTCAGCATCCACACCTACCGCCGCCAATTCCTCTGCTGAAAGGCCATCCAGCTGCATAATCTCGATGTCCCCGGGCAAGGATTCCAGAGTGGCCATATCCTGACGGGTCTGATCGACCAAAAAGTAGTGATCGACCACACCATTGAGCGCCACGACAAACACCAGGGAGAATCGCAGAAAGACCAGAAACACAAAGGTCTTCATCAGCACATTCAAGGCAGCCATCTTTTGCCGGTGCAGGCTGACCAGCAACGCCAGTCCGGACACCGTAATCAGCACCTTGAACAAGGTGTCGGACACAATGTGCAGCAAGACTTTCTGGATCACCAGAGAGCCGATAGACAGCTTCATCAAGGATGAGTACTGCTCGACCAGATCATTGATCGGATCCAGCACCTGACCGATGCCCACTGAGCCGCCAGTCACGAAAAAACTGAACTCGAAGCTGGTCGACTGCATCACCGAAATCAAGGCATTGAGCATGCGCGCCGTGCCGAAGGCGATAGTCGCCTGCAGCAGGGCCGAATCGACATAGTTGGTGGACAGCCGGTCGGCGATACCCAGCCAGGACAGCAGAATCAGAAAGAGTATTGTCAGGGAAAAGAATACTCTGACCTTGCCCTGCTTCAGGTCACAGTACTTCAACAGGTTGTCCATGCCAGATCCTTGTTTATCAGCTTGTCCAGCCTACCGGCTGCATTGTTGAATACCAGCAGGTCACAACATAAAAAGTAGAACGGCTCAGCGCAGTGACCAGGCCCCCTGACGGATAACCGGCAGGTCATCCACATCGTGATTGTAGACATAAACCCAAGTTGTGCCGAAACGCGATGACAGTAAAACCCGGTGGTACAGGCTCAGCTCATGCTGCTCAGGGCGATACCCTTCCAGGCGATCAAGCGCAACCAGGGTCGAATCATCAATCTGATAGATCTCGACATGAATCCCGCCTGACGGCTCAAGCTTGGCCCCCGGAAAATAACCCAGGTCATACAGGGTAATATCCGTCAGCCAATCGTCACCCATGAATCGGGCACCCCGCATATAGCCATGGTTTGGTAGCCCACGTTTGAGTGTGCCGTACACCGCGACTTGATGTGGCTGCATGCTTCCCCCTTACCAACGACTGGTTACTGCAACGCAGGCCTGTATTTCATTCATCAGAAACTGCTGCTAAAGATTACCTGATCAGTGTGCCGGATCAATGCGTCGTTTTGCGTCGCAATGGCGGATCAAGGTTCATGTCGAGCAGCCACAGAATCCCGCCACACCAAAAGGCGTGCGGGATCATGGGTGTTCAGGGAGTCGTGCGCCGATCAGCGCACAGAAGTGAGCTACGGCCCGAACCAGCGGTCCAGCTGCTTGCTGGCCTTGGCCTTGTTGCTCTTGGTGATATAACTGGAGACCGCAGAGTACGCAGCCACCATGACCGCGAGATCATCGGTATAGCCAATCACCGGAATCATGTCGGGAATAGCATCAAAAGGCAGGATAAAATAGCCCAGAGCGCCGTAAATAGTTGCCCTGGCCCAGGGTGGCGTCAGGGGATTCTGCGCGGTGTAGTAAAGCCACAGCGCGCGTTCAACCACATCAAGCCCGGCCTGGCGGGCGCCCCCACTCAGTTTTTGCCAGAAACCACTGTCTGAATAAGCCTGTGCACTGTTTTCGACCTGCATCATTACATCCTCGATATCGAAAACATCAACATAGGGGCCAGACCTGCAAAGCGTCTACCACCCTAATGGGTGACTGCTGCGTTCACCCACTGGCCTGCTATCCAATAGCAGCGCAGCAAGGTCTTGTATCCCTGATAGCAAACAGCTACCTTGAAGAAAAATAATGAGAACAATCAGCTACTGCATACCCATGTTTCTAGCGCCAAGCCCGACAGGGGCCTCCAACCATTACCTACGAGCCTGCCATGAGCCGGGGTAAACCAGCGGATGATGGCTTTCTTGCCCTCTTCGAGCGGTTACCTATCGCTTGCATGCTGGTGCGTGAAAGCGACGAAGAAGTATTGGCCGTCAACCCGAGCTTCGAGCAGCTTTTTGGCTGGAAAGCAGAGCAACTTATCAACCGCCACTCATCAGAACTGCCGGTGTGGATTGATGAGCAGCAGCGCCAATCCTTCCTCGACCAACTGACCGACAGTGGCAGCGTGCAACAGCGTGAAGGCCAGTTCCGCTCGGCAGATGGCACCCTGAAACCCTGCCTGGTTTACGTTGAACTGCTGGAAATAAACGGCGAACTCTGCCGCCTGTCCATGGCCCATGACATGAGTGACCGCATTGCGTCTGAACAGGCACTCATTCGCAGCGAAGCCAAGTTTGCCGCACTGTTCAAGGATTCACCCGAGCCGTGCGTGTTGTTTGATCAGCGCACGGCCCGGATTGTCGATATCAACAAACGATTCACCGAGATGTTTGGCTACCGGAGCGCTGACGTAATCGGTAAAACAGCCATGGATATCAACCTTTGGAAACACCCGGAAAAACGTCCACCCATCATCGCCAAGCTGGTGCGTGATGGCCGCCTGCTCAACCAGGAAATCGAACTGCTTACGGCCGATGGTCGCGCCTTGTATTGCGTAACCTCCAGCAACTTTGTCAGTTATGGCAACGAGCGGCAAACACTCACCAGCTTCAAGGATGTCACCGAGCAGAAGCGCATCGAAGCGCGGGTCAAACACCAGGCCTATCACGACGCCCTGACCGACCTGCCCAACCGCCTGCTGCTGCATGACCGCATCGAACAACATCTGGCCTTCAGCGAGCGCCACGAGCTGAGCTGCGCTCTGTTGTTCTTTGATCTTGACCATTTCAAGCATATCAATGACTCCCTAGGACATTCCCGGGGTGACGCCGTTTTACAGGAAGTCAGCCAACGTTTGCTGGGCAATGTGCGTAAAGCCGATACGGTTGCACGCCTGGGCGGTGACGAGTTTGTGGTTTTGCTCACCGGCCTGATCGGCAGCAGCGAGCTGATCACTGAACAGGCGCGCACCAGCGCAGAAAAACTGCTCGCCGCCGTCGCTGCGCCCATGCTGATTGAAGGGCACAGCCTGCAGCTGGGCTGCAGTATCGGCATCGCTCTTGCCCCCGC